>DAOVXI010000136.1 GCA_030636245.1 Deltaproteobacteria bacterium | reverse complement strand
CATTCATATTTGATCATCTCAAGGAGGGCTGGTACTATATCGGAGTTTTACTGCCAAGCGGCGAGGTGGGGCCCTTTGATATAAGCGGTGGCGGAAAGTTCAAACTCGATAAAGACAATCCATCCAAAGACTTCGGTATTATAAGTATTAAGAAAAGTAATTAACAATTTTCTAACTGCGGGTTCAGGTTTGCAACATGAACCCGATAATCCAACCATACGCCCTGAGACACTAGTATCTCATCCCCTTAATTCCTTGTTACTTCCATTGCCCTGTGATAAAAATTAAAGTTAATGATAAAACAAGTTGACCTCTTTCTGGTGAGGCATGGTATTGTATTGCCAAGTATATGAAAACAACTATTGATATAAGTGATAAGGAGTTGATCTCCGGCAGTGCGCTCAGGAACGTAGAGGGATGGAGCGAACGCACTCGTCTTGTCTATGACCCGGAGTTGCCGGCAAGGTGCAATGATATCATCCTCGGTGAAATTCATGAAGTACATGATGTTAAAGACAACAGTATTGATGATCTTGAGGAGTTTTCAGCTAAGGATGGCAGGTTAAGCTTTGCTCTTAAGAACATACGCCCAGGGCTTGTCGCGATACCGGTCGGGAACCGTTACGCGCCTGCCGGTGTTACAGGCGGGTTGAACAACCCGGTTACGGGAGAGGTTAATGGCGTGGTACTTGGTGGAGAAACAATTTATAATATGTCTTCATTCAATCTCGCCGGATTCATTAATTATATGCCGTATGAAGATCATCCTCTGACAGCTATAAAGGTTTTGGGTACTATTCTGGAAAACAACGACGCTCCTTTGTCTCTATTGGATCATAGTATAAAGCCTGAGGCTATTGCATCAAAGAAACCTCTTAAGAGCGTGCTTGTCTGCGGTGCAGGGATGGAGATTGGTAAAACAACTTGCTGTATCTCTATTATGCAGGCTTTAAAAGAGAGGGGTAGGAAGGCTACATTTGAGAAGAAAACAGGCACGGCTTATTTTTGTGACCCACTGAGGGTCTTGAAGGCAGATATTGACGCCTATGGCAGTATTGGGCAGAGCATAGAGCTGAGTTCCGATGAACTTATATCAAGTGATTTTGTTGATGCCTGCGGAACGGTCAGTGATGTAAGTATAGATCAAAAAAACTTTGTGCAGAAGAGTGTCAATTTTACGCATTCATTTGCCGCAAAGCATAACTCGGAGGTTCATATAGTTGAGCTTGCTGACAGCGTGGCTCATTCCTCAAACCTTGCGCTCCTCAATTATAAAGCCTTCAGGGATCTTTTTACGCATATCGTATATGTGCCGAACCCCTCATTGGATTCGGCTTTTCATTTTTTATATTATCTGCAAAACGGCTTAGGTTGGGACGGGCCAAAAATTGCTTTAGGCGGTCCCCTTGCAAATGATCTCGAGTATGAAATGTTAAGAGAGGAAGTAGAGCACCGTCTTAAGGTTCCGTGCCTGAATGGTAAGGATAAGAACAGATGGATGGAGTGGCTCTTTGGTGAATTGATATGAAAAATGACTCGGTAATGTTGAGGAAAGTACTGATAGCGTATAAGTATAAGCGCCGCCGCGGATGGAGCTCTGAGCGCAGGAGGGCCATGCAAGGTGAGTTGCTGCGTAAGGTCGTTGCGGATGCATACGGAAGTGTACCGTTCTATCGAAGGTGGCTGGACGAGGCAGGTGTTTCAATCGATATGATTGAAACCTTGGATGACCTTCAGAAGATACCTGTTGTTACCAAGCGTGACTTTGCCTTGGTTGACATTAAGGATAGGATCAAAGAAGGTGTTGATCTTGAAAAATGTCACTCCAGCCAGACTAGTGGCTCCACGGGAACCCCGGCAAAGACATACTTCTCCAAAGATGAGTATCGAGACAGGAGAGGGCGGATGCACCTGGGCTTTGCAGACCTTGGATGTAAACCCTATGAGAGGGTTATTAGTTTAGGGAAACTGATCAACAAGCCAAGGCGTGAGAAGTTTAGTTTTCCGAGCTCGATCATAAAGCCTGCTATACTAAAAAATTTTCGTAATAAATTATACTCACTACGCTCCTCGGTAGTTTACGGAGATCAGCCGACCAGGACATATCAGAGAGCGCTCAAGCATGAAAAGAGCGGCCGCAGTACATACAGCCCGAGAATGATAGTAGCTGCCGGGGATATGATGACAGCCTCGGCCCGGAAGTACATAGAGGGGGTCTACGGTTGTCCTTTTAAGTTTTTTTACGGGACCAAGGAGTTCGGGATGATAGGGACCGAGTGTCCTGAGAGCGAGAGTTATCATGTAACCTCGGATAACATCATAATAGAGGTAATAAAAGATGGCGTGCGTGTCGCGGATGGCGAGGAGGGGGTGATGACCCTGACCGACTTAACCGAGAGGGTCATGCCGATGATAAGGTACGAGTTAGGTGACATCGTGACTTATAGCGAGGACGGATGTTCATGCGGTCACAAGGGGCCGGTCATTCTCTCTCTTAAAGGCCGCGCTGACGACCTCATAATTCTTCCGGACGGCTCTGCCATCTCAGCATACTTTGCGGTCGAGTCCATATACGACATAAGTACGATCATTCAGTTCCGTATTATACAGAAAAGTCTTGAGGCATTTGAGATAGAGTATGAGGGGGAGATACCTGAAGAGAGAAAGGCAAGGATCCGCGCAGAGTATGCTGATAAATTTTCGGCAGACAATGTAACCTTCCGGAAGGTTGATCATATGAGCCCCGACCCATCGGGAAAGCTCCGTAAGTTCATCTCACATGTAAAGAGTACTCACGACATTACCCCGTCTTAAGAGCAGGGGTTTGTTTATGGATAGTAGGAGCAGGGGAATCTTATGCAGCCGGAAGTAATGAGCCAGGACATAGATCCGTACTATATTCTTATGGCAGGGGTAGCACTCTTTTACTTTGTCAGTCTTTTGATCTCGTACCGTCTCAGCGAAAATATCTTTAACGTGATGATGGGTTCATGGATGTTATTTCTTGTAGTACTCGGCGGCATCATGCCGCTAATGTTCTTGAGTAATGACTCGGGCGGTGCGTTCGGTATCGCTGCCGATATTTTTATCTATGTATTAATTATGGCGTTATTTTTGATGTTTCTTATGTTGCCCGTGTATTATACGTGGAGCTTCATGAAGAAGTATAAGAAAGACGGGCTCTGGATATATAAGCACGAATACGTAGTCATGCTGTTGTACCTGTCGGTTATTGTGGTAGGCTACTTTAATGTCACGGTCGGCGCCGTAATGTTGCTCGTCGCATTCATATTGTCTTTTTTTATATATAGGTGTTTCAAAAAAGGATCAATGGTTATAAACGAGGAGTAGGGTAGAAGTTTTAATCAATGGGCTACTGCCCACCCTACGAGACTGCTTTAAGAGGTTTTTTTAGAAAGGAATATTGAACATGGGCGATTGTTGTAAAGCAGGAGATTACTATAGCTGGTGTGATGACCATGATGAGCTTCATGTTGATGTTTCTAGCGGGCATTACTGCATATTTCACGCGCCTGCAGAGGAGAAGGGGGTCACTCTAGTGGAGTTTAATAATTTGATTTTCGAGCGAATTAATAAAGCGAAAATTGATGAAAAGCTCTGTAAACTTTCAGGTACAATTTACCCTGGGCGTATAGAGTTCTTGCAATACAATAAGTCAAATCCATTACCAGGAATTGATTTCTCTGGTAGCACCTTCAGTGGACAGGTATTTTTTGCAGAAACTGTTTTCAGTAATTCGGCAAATTTCAATGATGTTATCTTCAGTGACTATGCTGATTTTGTGAAAGTCTGCTTCAGTGCTGAGGCGTTATTCTTTGCAGCTACGTTCAGTGGTGGTGTTTCTTTTTCTTCGACGTTTTTTAGTAAAGGTGCAGATTTTCTGGCAGCCCGTTTTGACGATATTGCTATTTTCTCCAAAGCTACCTTCGTAAAAGAAACACTGTTTTTAGCTTGCGTATTCAGCAAAATCGCTAGATTTGATTCTGCTATTTTTGAAGATAAAGTTTCTTTTAGTAAGGCAGTTTTTGAAAGTGCTCTCTACTTTGGGAGATCAAACTCGGAGAAAAGTGTCTTTTTTGGTGGAGAAGTAAGGTTTGATGATGTTGAGTTCTGTGGCTTAACACAATTCTCCTATTTGAATGTTTCATCTTCTACTTGGCTATGTTTTCTCGGAGCTCGATTTACTGGCAGTACTGAATTTTCAAATATTAGCATGCCTTCGAGAGTGCTATTTGCGCGGGTAAATGTGACAAAAGATGCTGTGCTTAGATTTACACATGTTTTTTTTGTTGGTGGCATCAGTTTTGAAGAGGCTATAATCGACGGTAAGCTCATTATGAAGTCTGGTAAGCCGGAGCATAATAAGGCTTGGTTATTTGAATGGAGTTCATTTAAGGTGCCGCAGATATCTGATTATAATAGTGAGAACTTGCTTTTTGGCGACGAGGTAGACTTTACCTCAATGAGCATAACTGGAATTATGAGGTTAGAGGGTGCATTGCTCAATAATGTTCGATTTCTACATTCAGATATTAATCATATTGATTTTGTAAGGTGTAAATTCCCAAAGCCTCAATTTATTATTAGGTGGTATGCGAGGTGGCGGTTAAAAAAAGAGGAGCTTCTTCTTGATGAGTTAGAGTGCTGTAATATTGAAGAGAGTAACGTTTTACAACTTGAGAAGAAGCTTGATAAAACTATTGACGTTGAGGCTCTTTATATTGGGCTTAAGCAAAGGGCCGTTACTGACCATGACTGGCATGATGCTTCGGTATGGAATTTTAATGAAAAGGACATGACCTTACAAAAGAACCGCCTTGCTTCT
>DAOVXI010000147.1 GCA_030636245.1 Deltaproteobacteria bacterium | reverse complement strand
TGTGCTCGATGCGATGCTTAAAGTTCCGCGGCACTTTTTTGTTGCTGAGTCACTTGAGCCGCAGGCCTACTCGGACTTTCCACTCTCGATCGGAGATGGGCAGACGATCAGTCAACCATTCATGGTGGCCTTTATGACAGAGGCTTTAAAGCTCAAGGGCGGCGAAAGGGTACTTGAGATAGGCACAGGCTCCGGCTATCAGGCGGCGATACTCGCCTGCATAGTTGAAAAAGTGTACAGCGTTGAGCGGATCTCACGCCTCGCCGACAGAACCAGAAAGCTGCTCGACTCGCTGAATTATTATAATATCCTTATTAAGGTCGGTGACGGCACACAGGGTTGGTCCGACGAGGCGCCTTTTGATGCCATAGTAGTTACAGCGGGAGCTCCTTTTGTTCCACCTCTTCTTTTCGGACAGCTAAAGGACGGCGGAAGGCTGGTCGTTCCGGTTGGAGATGATTATATTCAGGACCTTATGCGTTATACGAAAAGAGGCGGTGAGATCATAGCTGAGAACCTCGGAGGTTGTCGATTCGTAAAACTTATCGGCAAGGATGGCTTTGAGGACTAATGAGGTTTATTAAAAAGATCTACGACTGGGTACTTTCATGGGCAGATACCAAATACGCCCTACCGGCTTTGTTCCTTCTTGCGGTTGCTGAAAGTTCGTTTTTCCCGATACCACCTGATGTTCTTCTCATAGCTCTTGCCATCTCTATTCCGACAAAGGCCTTCCGGTATGCACTCATAGTAAGTATCGGTTCTGTTGTCGGAGGTGTGATCGGATATGCCCTGGGCTTCTACTTCATGGAAACCGTAGGCAATAGCATAATCGCTCTGTACGGATTTGAGGATAAGTTCTTACGCATACAAGAGCTTTATAGAGAGTACGATGCCTGGGCCGTGGCGATAGCCGGCTTCACACCGATACCGTATAAGGTCTTTACCATAACAGCTGGAGCATTCAACATTGACTTCCTTGTTTTTCTCGTCGCAAGTGCTGTTAGCCGTTCTTTGAGGTTTTTTATACTTGCGATCTTGATATATCATTATGGTGCTCATATAAAAAGTTTTATAGACAGATACTTTAATGTCATTACGATAGTCTTTACCGTGCTTCTTATTGGAGGCTTTGTTCTTGTAAAGTTCATGCTTCACTGAAGGGGTTAAAGTAATGGAGATGATAGGGGTTATAGGTGCCGGTGACGCGACCGACGAGCAGGTGAGAACAGCTGAAGCCGTGGGCGAGTTGATAGCACAAAGCGGGTATGCTCTCATAACGGGTGGACTTACGGGGGTTATGGAAGGGGCAAGCAGAGGAGCCAAGAATGCCGGAGGAACTACGGTCGGTATTATCCCCGGTAATGACAGCATTGAAGCCAACCCGTATCTTGACATAGTGATACCAAGCGGCATGGGAGATATGAGGAATATGCTTATCGTTAGAAGCGCGAAAGGATTGATCGCCGTTGGCGGAGGCTACGGCACGTTATCCGAGATAGCGCTCTCCAAGAAAAGAAAGGTGCCGCTTGTAACAATCAACTCATGGGATATATCAGAAGACATCTTACGAGCAAAGGACGCAGCGGAAGCGATGGATATTCTGCTGAAGCTTATAAAGAAGTAGGCCGTTACCGTATGAATTGTTTTAGAGGCTACGGGAAGGCATTAATTCTTTTGTGTTCCATCGCGCTTTTTCTAGGCTGCTCCATACGCATTCACTCCGGCATATATCATCCGGTGGGGAAGGGTGAAACTCTTTGGCGTATTTCGTATACCTATGGTGTTGATATCCAGGATGTAGCCGAGTTAAACAACATACCGGACCCGACTACTATTTATATCGGTCAGGAGATCTTTATCCCCGGTGCAAAAAAATTAAAAAAGGTAGAGCCTTACGTTCCGCCGAAAAAGAAGAAGCAGGTTGTTTCGAGCAGTGGTAAGAAGAAAAAGAAGAAGACCGTAGCGAAAAAACCTGTTAAGAAAAAGGTGGTTCTGCAGAAGGGAGCTTTCTCCTGGCCTGTTAAAGGGGCCATCATTACAAAGTTCGGTATGAATGATGGTATGATGCATAGCGGAATAGACATAAAAGCTGCAAGGGGAGCAAAGGTAAAGGCCGCCGGTGGTGGCGAGGTAGTCTATGCAAGTGACAAACTGCAGGGATACGGTAATGTCATTATAATTAAGCATAAGGGAGATTACTTTACGGTTTATGCTCAGAATGAGAAGAATTTGGTCGTAAAGGGGCGCAAGGTTAAGAAAGGTGAGACAATTGCAACCGTGGGCGACTCCGGCAGAGCCGTTACCCCCCACCTTCACTTTGAGATACGTCAGGGCTCAAAAACACGTAACCCGCTTTTCTTCCTGCCGTAAGTTTATGTGTTGTTTCTCTTGAACGGAACTTTACGGTGGTGTATATTGTTTAACATTCAAGATCAAAAATCACAGAGGAAGGAATAATGTAAAATGCCAGAGAAACTTAAAAAATCAATAAGAGATGTGCCGAACTTTCCTAAAAAAGGAATCCTTTTTAAGGACATAACAACACTTTGTAAGGACAAGGTTTCTTTTCAGCGTATGGTCGACCTCCTTGGTCATCGCTACGTCGGAAAGAAGATAGACCTTATAGTTGGGATCGAGGCCAGAGGGTTTGTCGTGGGAGCTGCCTTGGCCTATAAGCTTGGCGCCGGAGTTGTGCTTGTCAGAAAACCCGGAAAGCTACCGCATAAGACGCATAAGGAAAGTTATAAACTTGAGTATGGGACCGATACGGTTGAAATCCATAAGGATTCTATAAAAAAAGGCCAGAGGGTGATCATCGCGGATGACCTGCTCGCAACAGGCGGTACAGCAGGAGCCGTTGTCAAACTGGTTAAGAAGACCGGCGCGAAGATAGTCGAGTGTGCTTTCATAGTAGAGCTTGATGATCTTAACGGGCGTAAAAAGCTTAAGAACGAGAAGGTCTTTTCATTGCTACATTATTAATTTTATAAATTAATATATAAAAAGAGGCCGCCAAAAGGCGGCCTCTTTTGCGTTCGGCGTTGCAATAGAATATAAAGTTTTGACATAACAACTCTCATCCTCATATCTGTACTGTTTGATAATATTCTCTATATGCTATAATTAGAGTATGGCGTCAGATAATATAAAAGAAACCAATGCTGATGAAAAAACTTCCTCGTCGTGTTGTTCTCCGAAGGATAAGGAAAATGTGGTTGTACGAGAAAACGTAGAAATGAAAAGCAAGACCTCTACTTTTCAATGGATAAATGGGCTTGTTACAACAAAGGCCGGCTTTTTCCCGAAGATATCTACTAAGCTAACAAATAAAGACCGCTATGAGCACTTCCTCTGTCGCATAAGCTCCTTTAGGAATAACTATAAGGTTGCCCCCGGGCTCTATGCTGTAGGAAGCCCCGGTGACACCTCAGAGGTGTTCGTCACCGCGAACTATAAGATGAGCTTCGACTCCTTAAGGAGCGCTTTGGATGGTATGGACGCATGGGTGCTGGTCCTTGATACTCGTGGGATAAATGTTTGGTGTGCTGCCGGCAAGGGTACATTCGGTGCTGAAGAGTTGCTTCGGCGCATAGACTCGTCGGGGCTTAATAAGGTCGTAACTCACAGGAAGCTTATTCTACCTCAACTCGGAGCGGTTGGGGTTAGCGCGCATGAGGTGAAGGAGCAGAGTGGTTTTAAAGTGATATACGGCCCGGTGAGCTCTGATGGTATAAAAGGTTTCGTTGATTCAGGATTAAAGTGCACAAAGGCGGATAGGCGCGTAAGATTCAACCTATGGGATCGTCTCGTTTTGATCCCTATGGAGCTTAACCCTACCTTTAAAGCATTCGCTATCTACATCTTCATAACGTTTATGTTCTTTCTGATAACCCCCGATGGCTTTACTTTCAGAGGTGCTCTATCGGAGGCCCTTCCGTTTGTTTTGCTTGGAGCTGCGGCAATACTATCGGGCGCTCTTCTAACACCGCTTCTGCTGCCTATAATTCCATTCAGGGGGTTTTCGATAAAGGGTTTTATTATCAGTGTTCTTACCGTAGCATTGCTTGTTTTATTTGTTCCATACTTCAACTCACAACCTATTATCTTAAAGATATTCTCTTTTGTTTTCTTTCCGGCCGTGGGTTCATATCTCTCGCTTCAGTTTACAGGCTCCACGACTTATACGGGGATGAGTGGTGTGCGTCGGGAGATGCGCTTTGCGGTACCTGTATATATTGCAGCTGTAATTTGTTCTGTCTTTATCTTGATATTTCATAAAGTAATTGAGTGGGGTTTTATATTATGAAGTATTTAAAAGATGTCGCGACCCTAAAACTTGACCAGGCTAAATGCACCGGCTGTACCATGTGCACTAAGGTTTGTCCGCATGATGTATTCGTGATGGAAGAGAAGAGGGCACGTATAGTGGATAAGGACAGATGCATGGAGTGCGGA
>DAOVXI010000035.1 GCA_030636245.1 Deltaproteobacteria bacterium | reverse complement strand
TACCGCTCTTTTTTTTCGCTTAATTCTATTTTTTGAGAAGAGAATGACGAGATTACGGAGAATTAAGAGAAAAACTAGAAATGTTATGCTATAAATAGATTGTTGCAGTAAAGTTATAACAAGAACCTAAAAGGACGGTAAGATGGAGAGCATTCCGCTTCTACAAGACCTTGTAATATTAATGGCCGTCTCTGTTGTTATAAGCATCGTGCTTACACGAATAGGGATACCAACGATCGTAGGATTTTTTGTTGCCGGTGTTGTTATCGGCCCCTCCGGTTTCGGGCTTGTTACAAGTTCTCATACGATAGAAACATTGGCGCAGATAGGTGTTGTTCTGCTGCTCTTCACGATCGGACTTGAGTTCAGCATAACACGCATGCTCAAGATAAGGCGCGAGGCCATGCTCGGCGGCGGCCTTCAGCTCGGTATAACCATAGCGTTTGTTCTTTTCTTTTCTCTTTATCTTGGTCAACCCATAGAGATAGCCCTTCTTCTCGGTTTTGTCGTCTCGCTTTCGTCATCCGCGATCGTGCTGAAACTTCTTATTGACCGTGACGAGGTCAACTCATCACACGGCAAGCTCTCTGTCGGGATACTTCTTTTCCAGGATATATGCATGGTCCTGATGGTGCTTGTCATCCAGGGCATCGGAACGCAGGGCGAGCTTGATTTTCTTGTCATGGCCAAAGAGATCGGCATCGCGCTCCTTGCCATAGCCGCTATAGTCGTAACGGTCGCCTTCCTGGTCCCGAGGCTTTTCAACCTTGTGGTGAAGCTCCGTAACCGTGAGGTCTTTATACTTACGATCGTTCTTGTCTGTCTGGGGACAGCCTGGCTTACCTCCTCCATCGGTCTTTCTCTCGCGCTCGGTGCATTTATAGCGGGGCTTGCCATAAGCGAGAGCGAGTACTCGAACCAGATAGTGGCCGAGGTCTTGCCGTTCCGCGACACCTTCAGCTCGCTCTTTTTTGTCTCCATCGGCATGCTCCTGAATATCGAGTTCCTTTTTGGTCATCTTCTGGAGGTTATGCTTATCGTTCTCGGCATAGTTTCCCTGAAGGCTTTGGTTGTTATAGGCATAGGGCAAGTACTCAAATATCCCTTGAGGCTATCCATCATCGTCGGACTCAACCTGGCGCAGATAGGGGAGTTCTCATTTATTCTTATTATGATGGGCGAGGAGTTCAACCTTATAAGCAACGAGCTGTATCAGATGCTCCTTGCCGTCGCTCTTATAACTATGACGCTTACGCCGTTTGTCTTTCAGCTCTCACCGAACATCGCCGCTTTCATATCAAGAAAGTTGGGGCTCAAGATGTCCCTTCTCGGCGAGAGCCGTGTCTCTACCGAGAACCATGTCATAATAGTCGGCTATGGCTTGAGTGGCAAGAACTTGGCGCGCGTGCTTAAGTCCACGGGCATCAATCACATAGTGATCGATATAAATAGCGAACGTATAAAGCAGGCAAAAAGGGATGGGCACAAGGCCTACTTCGGAGACTCAAGCCACCCGGAGGTCTTAAGGCGGCTTGGGGTAAAAAAGGCGAAGATGCTGGTGCTTGCCATAACCGATGCCGTCAGCACAAGAAGGACCGTTAAGAACGCCAGCGAGCTTAATCCTCTTTTGACCATAGTCGTTCGTACCAGATACACCGAGGACCTTGAAGAGCTTTACTCTCTTGGTGCGAGCCAGGTCGTCACGGAGGAGTTCGAGACATCCGTTGAGATATTCGCGCGTGTGCTTAAGGAGTACAACACCCCCGGCAATATCATTCAGAACCAGATAGACCTTGTGCGTCAGGAGGGCTACGCTATGTTAAGGGGCCAGTCGCTCTCGGCCGACCGCCTTGCGCGCCTTGCTTCCATCCTTGACACAAGCGTTATGGATACCTTCTTTGTAAACCCCGAGTGCAGTGTCGCGGGAATGAAGCTCAGTGAGCTGGACCTTAGGAAGATAACCGGCGGTGTAAGTGTTATGGCGATCATAAGGGAAGGTAAGGCGACAACCAATCCGAGAGGAGATTTCGAGGTCGCCACCGGTGACATGTTCGTTCTTATCGGTTCTCACGCGGAGCTTCACAAGGCCATGGAGTTCCTTAAAGAGGTCTGCCCCACGGAGTAAAAGCGGTAAAGGACGCACCGAAACATCAGGAATCTTTAAGTAAATGGAGGTTGGTTATGCAGACTGCTTTATACAGGTTGATAGTGGTGATGTTTTGTATATCATTTATAATGGGAGCTAGCAATTTAAGCGCTAGTGATGAGCTGGAATTTCATGAGATAGAAGCTAAAGTTAAGGTTCCCGGCGAGTATTTAAAGGCATGGAATGTTGCATATTCTGCTTTTAGTAAGATAGAAGATTTGTCGGATGAACAAAAGAAGCTTAAGTATTATGATATCGAATTTAGTGAGGATAATGAAAATTATATTGTGCTTTTCTTGGGACGATTACTTTCAGCAGAGGAAGGAAGGCAATACAAAAGGAAAGCATTGGGTAGAACGACAAGGTATTGGATAGATAAAGATAGTTATAAGAGCACTAAAAGATTTTTTTATAAAGATTGAAGTCTTGTAGGGTAAGCCATTGCCCTTCGATAGAAAAGTACTTACCCGGGGATGTCGCTTCTAAGCTTTAAGTCAACGAACCTTCCGATCTTCTCTACTTCCTTTTCCTGCAGGTTCCTGAACATCAGGCCGACGCCGAAGAAGCGGCTTGTCATGAAGTTCTCCGGTGTCTGCCACATGACCTCACAGCGTGCGGTCAATGAGCCGGTGCTTATGCCGGGCAGATCGAACTGTACCTTCAGGAAGGAACCCTTTGGCAGTAGCCTGGAGGTCTTGAGAAATATCCCCTTTGTGCTTATGTTGAGTATGGAGCCTTCGTGTATGCCCATGCCGAGCTTGAAGCGCGATGTCAGCGAGACCGGAACACGTTGAGACTTGTCAACGCGCAGAACTTTGGTGAATAACGCGGAGTTTACCTCGCTCAGCACCTCGCTGTGCGTGAGTTCCTTGTTGATGAGTTTTTTCGCGCCGAGTTCTTTGACGGTGCTTTCGGTATAATTGTCCGAGGCCGTGTTCTCTGACATGCAGATCGTTGTTAGTGATTCGTGGAGGCCCTTTCTTTTCATCCAGTTGAGGATGCTAAGGCCGTCAACGTGGGGCAGTTTCATATCCATTATAAGCAGGTTATAAGATGTCGGGTTCTTTGTAAGCTCGTTTAGAATACCCATACCGTCAAAGGTCGCTACAACATAATGTCCGGCATCATGCAATAGACCACGGAGTTTCTCTCTGAAGAGCTGGTTGTCATCTGCAAGCAGTATGTTCTTTCCGGTGGTAGTTATCATCTTTAGTATCCTGCTAATGCTGTGGTAAGTACTTTAATAATTAAATACTTTGCCTTAGAGGGTCAATACGAAGAGGTTTCAGGGTGCGTCCTGCTATAAGTATGTATCGCGATCAAGGCCGAGGGGTATAGTTAGAATGTTCCTCCCCCTGTGTCCTTGTCTTTCCAGTCCTTAAGCTTAAAGGCATTGCCTTCGAATTTGTCGTGTTTTTCCTTGTAGAAATCCAGGAAGGCCGGGTCAATGGTTATGAACCTGACCCCGATGCCGTTCTTTACAACCCGGTCGAGTCCTTTTGGTACCTGGCGTGACCACATGACCTCGCCTTCTGCCTCAAATTTAAGGTCGCCTGCCTGTATCTTGATGAATAGCTTTGTGCCTGGTTCGTAGATGTCGTTGGTCTTTATGCAAAGCCCAGTCTCAGAGATGTCCGCGCTGATGGCGATCTTGTCGAGCCTTAATGTGGTGCCGTACTTTATCTTGCACCTTATGGTCATCCTGTCGCTTATGCGATCGGCATTTTGATTGCCGAGTGTATCATTGATATGGTCGTTCATTTGCCCTCCCCTTAGAGCGTTTGTGACCGGAAGATACTAATCAGTGGTCTCGAACTCTATCCCCCGCTCCTTTAAAAATCCTATGATGACATCCGGGTGTATGGCCCAGCCTACGTTCAGGAACTGGTTCTCTACAACACGTTTGCCTTTGCTCTCAATGCTCGGGCTGAAGCCGAGCGGAAGATGTGTTGTTCTGCTTTGAATGCCCCAGATAGCTCCGTCCGTGTCGAAGACCGGACACCCGCTCTGGCCCCTGAGTCCGGGTGATGATGTCTCAACGAACTTTATGAGAACATCTTCTTTGGCGTGCCCTTCAGGGGTCTTGAACATAATATCACGAGTGTGCATTCCTTCGATTGGAAAGCTCACCAGGTTCTTGAAATCAAGGTTGAAGCTGTTGGTCGTTTTGTTGAAGGTGGTTTCTATCTCGTTATACGCGTAGCCGAGCTTGCATAGGCTGGTACCGACCTTTAGCCCGTCCTTTGGGTTTTTTATCTTCGGGTACTCGCTTATCTTTGAAGGGTCGAACGGATCAAGTCTGCCGATAAGGATGTCTGCCTCCGGTATGACGCTTAGGTCCAGAACCTTTTGTCCGCTCTCTCCGCTCCAGATGCTTGAGGCTGTTATCCATTTCGGGTTCGGGTGGAAGCGCTTAAGTTCTTTCTTGCCGGTCTTGCTTTCCTTAAGTTTCGCGACCTTTGCCTCAAAGTCCTCATACTCCTTTGAATGCATCCTGAAAAGAGGTATGCACTCAAAAACATGGGAGGCGCTAAGGAACCAGCCGTCCTTGTTTATTATCGTGAGTGTGCCGCCGCCTGTCTCGACGGTGCCGTCATAGTAACGGTTGGAGGTGAGCACTGGCCTTATCCAGGCCGCTGTTTTTTCTATTGCTTTAGCGAACATATCCCCCTAATTATTCAGGTAATCGTCGTGAAAGTCAATAAAAAAGGTGAAGCTTTCTTAATTATTCCGATAAGCAGCGGATTTTGTTGCTTGTTTAGCGCTGACCGTTCCCTGGTGCTCATTATAGAAATTAACCAATATCAAAGAAATTCCTTGACAGAAGCCCTGAAATACATTAAATTTATAGATTCAAGGCCCTTCGGCTGCTTTAATATGCTTGGGCCTTATTAAATTTTTAAGCACCACGTAATTGAAGAAGAATGGAGAGTAGAGAGAAATGAAGTCTTTTCATCCGACAAACAAAGACGCAGAAAATAAAAAATGGTATGTGGTTGATGCCGAAGGTAAGACCCTTGGTCGACTCGCAACGGATGTTGCAACAGTGCTTCGCGGCAAGCATAAGCCGACATACACCCCCAGCATGGATATGGGCGACTTTGTCGTTATAACCAGTGCGGGCAAGATAGGCGTTACCGGTGATAAGCTTGCTCAGAAGAAGTACTATCGCCACAGCGGTTATCCGGGCGCCATCAAGGAAACCACACTTGAGAAACTTATTACCGATAAGCCCGAAGAGGCCTTAAGGAAAGCTGTAAAGGGAATGCTCCCGAGCGGACCTCTGGGCAGGGCAATGTTCAAAAAACTTAAAGTATACGCAGAGGCTGAGCACCCGCATATTGGTCAGAAGCCCGAGCCGTTCCCGAGCCTTCACAAGGGCGCGGTAGCTTAACAAGGAGGCAGTAAAGTGTCAGACGCAATACACGCAGCCACAGGAAGAAGAAAAACCTCAGTCGCCAGAGTAAGATTACTTGCAGGCGGCGGAGAGGTTATTGTAAATAAAAAGCCGATAGATGAGTACTTTAAGCGTGAGTCCTTGAGGACAGACCTCAGGAGTCCGCTAGAGCTAACAAAAACGGCAGATAAGTTCAAAGTACTTGCGAACGTAAACGGCGGAGGCATAACAGGCCAGGCCGGAGCCATCAGGCACGGTATCGCAAGAGCGCTTCTGGATGTTGATCCCGAGCACAGGCCAGCCCTTAAGAAGGCCGGATTCCTCACAAGAGATTCGAGGATGAAGGAAAGAAAGAAGTACGGACAGAAGGGTGCCAGAGCGAGGTTCCAGTTCTCGAAAAGATAAGCCGGACAAAACCTGGCTTTATAAGGGGAAAGGCTTATCAGCCTTTCCCCTTTTTTATTTTTATGCTATAAACTGTTAAGGAGATATCACAGTGGCAAAGATAGTTATAATAGGAGCGAACGGATACACGGGGCTTGAGCTACTCCGCCTTTTGGCAACACACAAAGAGGCCGAGGTCGTAAGCGTCAGCTCCCGTCAGTTCGAGGGGGACGGCGTTACAGATGTATTCCCTTCGCTTGCCGGCATATACGACGGCCTTAACTTCGACTCCATTGAAAACTCCATGAAGCTTAAGGCCGATGTGTTCTTTCTCGCGCTCCCGCACGGGGCTTCAATGGATACGGTAAAGGAGCTCTCCAAAACAGACGCTCTCATAATAGACCTGAGCGCTGACTTCCGCTTGAGTGATAAGGATGTTTACTTTGATTGGTACGGCGAGCACACATGCCCGGAGCTTTTGGATAAAGCGGTCTACGGATTGCCGGAGCTTTTCCGTAAAGAAATAAAGGGTAAAAAACTTATCGCCAACCCCGGCTGCTATCCCACGGGTGCGGCGCTGGCTCTCGCTCCGATACTTAAAGATATAGATACCGCTTCCATCATAATAGACTCGAAGAGCGGCACAAGCGGCGCGGGCCGCAGTGCTGCGATCGAAACAAGTTTCGTGGAAGTTACCGAGGGCTTTCATCCGTACAAGATAGCCTCGCACCGCCACACACCCGAGATAGAGCAGACACTCTCCGTTATGGGTAACGCTGAGATCAAGGTAAGCTTTACGCCTCATCTTCTTCCGGTCTCGCGCGGCATACTCACAACGGCGTACGCGAACCTTAAAGAGGGCAGGTCAACCGAAGACCTTATAGCTCTTTACATGGATTTCTATCTGACCGAAGAGTTCGTGCGTGTGAAGTACACCGCGCCGGACATAAAGGATGTGCGCGGCTCCAACTACTGTGACATTAATGTTACCGTTGACTCACGCACCGGCCGGGTCATAATCGTCAGTGCCATAGACAATCTTGTTAAGGGCGCGTCGGGTCAGGCCATACAGAATATGAACATCTGCCTCGGCTTTGATGAGTCGGAGGGACTTTTATCTGCGCCGCTCTCCATATAAGCGGCCTTGGCTGCTCTTAAGTTTTTCGCATCAATATTAAGGTGTAGAAGAGTGAAGAAATTATCTCCACCACTGTCCATATAGCGTTGTTTATTCAAGAATGATTTTATTTATAGAGTTATGAGGCGTGAGAAACTAAAAAATCTCCGCCGCTTTCCATATAGGCGGCCTTAGGCCGCTCTTAAGTTTTTCGCCTCAATATTAAGGTGCAGAAGAATGAAAAAATTATCTGCACCGATATCTATATAAAATACTTTAGACAATTAAGTAAATTTTCATCGAAGCATAAGGTGTAAAAAAATGAAAAAAGGCGTTCACCTCTTTACAGTATTCAATATAAAGATAAGCGTTGATTACACATGGCTTATCGTCTTCACGCTTGTCGCGTGGAGCCTTGCTTACGGGTACTTCCCCAATAGTTTTCCGGGGCTGACTCAGCAGGCATATCTTTTTCTCGGCATCATCTCGTCTCTGCTGTTATTCGGCTGCGTTCTTTTGCATGAGCTTGGGCACTCGGTCGTCTCCAACAGGTTGGGGCTTCCCGTTAAGGAGATAACGCTCTTTATATTCGGCGGGATAGCGAACCTGACGAAGGAGCCGGAGGATCCGTGGGATGAGTTGAGGATCGCGCTCGCCGGGCCCATGGTAAGTGTTATGCTCGCCATAATCTTTAAGTTCCTTTCCGTCATGACGCAGCCCATGGGAGAGATAGAAAGCGCTCCGCTCATGGCGCACGCTGTCTTCTCCATCCTCTTTACGGTAAATGTCGTTATACTTATCTTCAACATGATACCCGGCTTTCCATTGGACGGCGGGCGGGTCCTGAGGGCGCTCTGGTGGGCGGCTACAAAGGACCTTAAAAGAGCCACCGCTCTGGCGAGCAGCGTTGGCAAGGCCTTTGCCATAGTGCTTATGGTACTGGGGCTAGCCGAACTTCTTACGGGTCAGCTCATCCACGGCCTGTGGGCCATACTCATCGGAACATTCCTTATGCAAGCCGCGCAGAGCGGAATGAGCGAGGTACTTTTAAAGACTGACCTGAGCTCGATAACCGTCGCTGACATTATGGTAACGGATGTTAAGAGCATACCGTCTTCGATTACCGTGGAGGCGGCCGTGGAGGACTACTTCCTTCATCTTCATTTCGTGAGCTTTCCAGTTACAGAGGGCAATGAGATTGTGGGTGTCTTGAGCTTCAGGGATATTAAATCAAGGAACAAGGCCGCATGGCCGATGACTTACGTGAAAGACATCATGGAGGTGCTAACGGAGAACAAGATAATAAAACCGGATGTAAGCGCCTATGACGCGCTGCACAGGATGGCTCTCATGAACACAGGCATTTTTCTCGTTATGGATAACAATAAACTCCTCGGCGTCATCTCCCGCCGCGACATCATGAAGACCTTCGAGCTTAAGGAGCTGTTGGGGTAGTGAAGTAAAAATTTATTGGCTTAATTTTTTGAGTTCTTTTTCTGACAGGTCATAACCTATGCAATGACGACAATTGGTAGCTAGAGCCTTCTCAAAGTACTTCTTTGCTGTCTTTAAATCTTCAGGCTTGCGAGTAAACAACAAATTCCTTCCTATAACATAATATGCAAAGATCTTGTCATCTGTATTTTTAGTAGTTTCAATAAGTTTTTCTGCTGTAATTTCATTTCGTAAATAATCTATAAGTTTAACGGCACGCGGTAGCTCGAAAAGTCTAGCATGAGGTTCTTTAAGAAATTGCTCGGCGATACCGTCATCTACGGATTTTAAAGTTAAGTAACGCATTACAAATGCATGAGGCATGCACTCTGTGTCATATGCAGGTTCAAACACGCCTCGCCAATAAGCTGCCGCGTATCTTATTTCGTTCTTTAAATGATAAATTTCTCCCAAATAATAAGCACTGCAGTATGTAGATGAATCAATGTAAAGATGATTAAAGTTTTTTATGGCTAAGTCATACTGGTTTTTTAGTTTATAGGATAAACCTAAATATTTAAAAGAAGCCATTAAGTTCCGTAAATCTGACTCTGCCATTCTTTTGTTTGGTTCTGTTCTGGAAATAATTTCCTCAACCTCTGACTTGAATATTTTAAGTGCTTTATCGTAGGAGCCTTGATTGAATAAATTTATGGCCTTATCAAGGTTGCTTGAACTGCTCGCAAAGCAACTTGAAGTTGTCGCGATGAAAACAAGAAGTATTGTGATGATGATATTTTTAGGCATGATTGAAATCCTTTATATAACTATTATCCACACTTTTGCCTCCCCGTCAATCCCCGTCTTGCCAGCACACCCATTTTAATTGTATAATAATAAATTATGGCTAAGGTAAAAAATAAAGTAGAGAGCCTCTTCAAGCTCGTTAGTGAGTTCGAGCCAAAGGGCGATCAGCCGCAGGCTATACGTGAACTCGTGGACGGGTTGCGTGAAGGTCACGCGCGCCAGACCCTGCTCGGCGTTACCGGCTCGGGCAAGACCTTCACCGTTGCGAAGGTGATAGAGGAGCTCGGACGGCCAACGCTCGTGCTCGCGCCGAACAAGACCCTGGCCGCACAGCTCTTCGCCGAGTTCCGTGACCTATTTCCGGAGAACGCAGTCGAGTACTTCGTGAGCTACTATGATTATTATCAGCCCGAGGCATACGTTCCCTCCTCGGACATGTACATTGAAAAAGACGCATCCATAAATGACGAGATAGACAAACTCCGCCACTCGGCAACCCACTCGATACTCACACGAAGGGACGTTATCGTCGTTGCATCCGTCTCATGCATATACGGCATAGGTTCCCCGAATGACTACGGCGCACTCCAGGTTTATGTCGAGCGAGACATGGAGACGGAACGCGACGCGCTCTTAAGAAAACTGATAGAGATACAGTACAAGAGAAACGACCATGACTTTCACCGGGGCACGTTCCGCGCGCGAGGAGATGTTGTGGAGGTCTTCCCCGCCTATGAAGGGGACAGGGCCATAAGGATAGAGTTCTTCGGCGACACCATCGAGGCGATAAGCGAGATAGACCCGATGCGTGGCAAGGTCGTGCGTAAACTTGAGAAGGCGCTCATTCATCCGGCAAGCCATTTTGTAACCTCACGAGATAACCTGAACCGTGCCATCAACGATATAAGAGAAGAGCTGCGTGAGCAGTTGGTTGCGCTTAATAAGGAAAACAAGTTAGTTGAGGCGCAGCGCCTTGAGCAGCGCACGATGTTCGATCTTGAGCTAATGGAGGAGATGGGCTACTGCTCGGGCATCGAGAACTACGCGCGACATCTGGCGAAGAGGCTTCCCGGCGAGCCGCCCTATACCCTGATGGATTACTTCCCCGATGACCTCCTTGTTTTTCTGGACGAGAGCCATATCTCGGTGCCGCAGATACGGGGCATGTATAAGGGTGACCGTTCGAGGAAGAGCAACCTTGTCGGATACGGCTTCCGCCTTCCGAGCGCACTGGATAACCGCCCACTGCGCTTCGAGGAGTTTGATAAACGCGCGAAGCAGGCGGTCTTTGTCTCAGCCACGCCGAGCGATTTCGAGCTTGAGGCATGCGGCGGGGTTGTAGTTGAGCAGATAATCCGCCCAACAGGTCTTATGGACCCGGAGATAGAGATACGCGGCGCACAGACCCAGGTCGATGATCTCCTGGGAGAGATCAAGAAACGTGTTGAAAAAGATGAGCGCGTGTTAGTTACAACACTTACAAAAAGAATGGCCGAGGACCTCACGAGCTACTACGATGATATGGGTATTAGGATAAAGTACCTGCATAGCGATATTGAGACATTGGAGCGTGTGGAGATCATACGTGAGCTTCGGCTTGGAAGCTTTGATGTGCTGGTCGGGATCAACCTGCTCCGTGAAGGGCTCGACCTTCCCGAGGTCTCGCTCGTTGCGATATTCGATGCTGATAAGGAAGGTTTTCTGAGGAGCGAGCGTTCCTTGATACAGACCTTCGGTCGCGCGGCGAGGAACATCAACGAACCGTCAGGAAGCCGTCGAGCGTGGCCTCGACACCC
>DAOVXI010000085.1 GCA_030636245.1 Deltaproteobacteria bacterium | reverse complement strand
GTACTCAAGGCAGACGGCAGGCTTTACTTCACCACACTAGGCCCTGAAACTTTGAAGGAACTGACAACCGCAACAAAAAAAGCTGATACTAATAAGATCCTACCTCCTCCCATAATGTATCCCAATGTAGAGGACATAAGATCAACACTTGAGCGTGTCGGCTTTAAAGATATTTCTATCTCTAGAGAAGCCAGCATTAAGCAATACCCTTCCTTCTTTGAGCTTCTACGTACCCTCAAATCAATAGGGGCCAAGAATCCTAGCACACTAAATCAACGTGGCATGGAAGCCGCCACCGTACTTAAGCAAGCCGCCCGCATATACAATGAGTCTTTTCCATCCCCCTCAGGACATGGTATAATCGCAACCTATGACGTTATCTTTATAAGAGCTGTAAAATAAAGATCCATAAAGGGACAGCCCGACTGCATGCGATACTACCTAACTATAAGGCCCATATCAGAGAACACAGAAGATGTGGAGGGTTTTGTCGATAAGGTAGTCGACGCGACAGGCTTCAATGCCTTTGAGGTAAGACTCAAACTTGTTGGGCAAGGGATCAGAGTACTTGTTACCAACACTGAGAAAGCCCTCCTTGAAAAGATAGCCGCTCCCTTAACGTTACTAGGTGTACCTAACATCATTTTAAATGAAGATGAGATTAAGAATATAACTCAGCCGCTACACGCTTCATCGATTGTTATTGAAGAAAATTCCATCACCTTTAATTCAAGAGAAAATAAACCGGTAGCATCACTTAACAGTAACTCGAAGTGCCTCCTTGTTATAACCTCCATGGAGGCGAAAGCAATTCACGCAAAGCATATAACCAGAGCATCACTTTCCCCTGCATCAAATGATACTGAAACTCTCCTAAAGAACATATTAGCCGCAAAACCAATAATGGATATATACATCTCAGGAGGCGAGGCTCCTGTAAGAATCGATTCCACGAACTTTAACTATAAATCACTCGATGAATTGAAGTCCATGTCAACAATACATAACTTTAAAGCAGTTATCAATGAGTTGTCCCGAGTTTCTTCTTCAGCTCTGATAGATGCTTCCTTCGGAGCAACAACACTGCCTTTTGTTCATATTGACCAGGCTCAAAAGAAAGAGCATTTCCTGACCCGCTTTACCACTTATTCCAACTTCATCTATCGATCGGTACTTAAAGGTCTCTACAGGGACACTCATATCAAGAACGAAGTGCTTACACTACCCGTATTAACTTTATTCTCAGGCTTGCTCTGGGGCGGCCCTTTGCTCATGGGCAAACAAAATAAAACTTCCGAGAAAACAACTGACAAAGGTACAACTAAATTAAAACCAACATTACCACCTCCCCCCGCTCCTCCGGTAATAAGAAGATTCAGTAGCTTTATAAATATATCGGAGACATTTAACAGGATCGCCGCGCACAAACACTTTATTCGTTCACTTGGTCCACCCTTACTCCTGTACCCTATGATAATCTTGATCGCCATATCAGCAATACTATCTCAGGCAATTGAAAATATTTCGCCGCTTCTTTGCGGCATTCTCCCGTTAGGTATAATACTTTTTACTCATTCCTTTGCTCTTCTTTCAAGAAAAAGAGCCATCGAGAACTGCCCTACCAGTAAGATCAAAACAATGCCCATGGGTGAGGTTGAGTTAAACGGTATTGCTTTACCTAAATATTACTTACGCTCTCCTTATACCATGACAGAGTGCGTATACTTTTCATACAAAGTTTATAACCAAGTGCGAACAAAAAATGGCACACGTAGTGTTCTGAAGGAGTGGGGGGTAAGCAGCAATATACCATTTTACTTAAAGGATGACTCTGGCATCACGCTCATAAATCCGGCCGAGTGCATAGTGAAAGCGGGTGAGTCGCAAACCATACGCAACGGATCATATATGAACCCATACTCAAAGATATCACTCCCGATCAACACAAAAGTAGTAGAGGTCATTATACCCACCCACAAAAAGCTTTATATAATTGGATATGCCAAGAGGCGAACACACAGCGTCCGTGACAGAGCAAAGGCTGTGCTTGATAGATTGAGGAATTTAAAGTCAGACCAAGGAGTACTTCATGAAAGGTATGACAAAGACCAGAACGGAAAGATAGATATTCATGAATGGGATGAGGCACGAAATGACGTGCACAACGAAGTACTCGAAGAAACAATGAGCGGAAAGGTACGTGAAGACCCTATAGAGGTAGGACCACACCCCTCTGGAGGACTTTTCTATATATCGAACGAGCCGGAGAACTATATCATCAAATCCCTATCATGGAAGGTTCCTATTTACTTTGTGCTTGGCATTGGTTTTACCGTAAGTGGAGCTTATTACACCTTGCAACTGGCAAAAAATAAAGATATATTTAACCTGTTATCCTCACTAGTGGGGAGCTAACAAAGGAGGAGTTAAATGACAACAACCGTGATCATACTCATTGTACTCGGGCTACTCATACTAGGTGCCATCTTATACCTGGTAACGATATACAACGGCCTTGTTACGGTAAAGAATAACGTTGAGAAGTCCTGGAGCAACATCGATGTCCTCTTAAAACAGCGCTTCGATGAGCTGCCAAAGCTTGTTACCGTCTGTGAGAGATACATGAAGCATGAGGCAGAAACCTTGGAGAAGGTTACAAAGGCAAGGAATATGATGTCCGGCGCGCACTCAGTGAACGAGAAGGGAAAGGCAGATGGATTCCTGACCGACGCATTAAAATCTCTATTCGCTGTATCGGAGAGCTACCCGGAGCTTAAAGCTGATAGAACATTTGGCCAACTTCAAGGCCGCATAAGTGAGCTAGAGAGTGAGATAGCCGACAGACGTGAGCTTTATAACTCAACGGTGAATATCTATAACATTAGGATCGAGCAGCTGCCGGATGTGATCGTGGCATCAATACTTAGCTATAAAGCAAAGGAACTATGGCAGATAGCGCCGGAAGAGAGAAAAGACCCGGGGATAAAATTTAAGTCATAACCATTTAAAAAAGCGGCCCGCTCTTATAATAGAACGGGCCGCTTTTTTTAATATAAATAAATTACTAATTAACTTTGAATGTTGCAGCCACTCTATCGAAGACACCTTCGTACTTCCCAAAAGTCTTTGGAGAAGCCGAACAGGTGACAACATAACCAACCTCATTCTTTGTAAGCATAAAGACCTTACCCTTAACCTTGAAATCATCCAAGGCGAATGAATATATCAACCAATGAGCGGTGGCGCCATCTATGATCGCGGTACCTTTCTTATGCACCTTGAAACCGGCAAGATATGCCTTCAAAGCAACGGTTGAAGCGTTAAAATACTGTAAGGATGTCATGCCGACCGGTACTTCCTCGGTGGTAACATTGATGTTCTCACCAAACATATCATCAGCATCCTCCATAAAGCTCATAAGCGTTACGATGGTACCGTAGGCACCCTCTTCGTAAGTCCATCCTGCGGGAACACCGATACTGAATCCAAATTCACTATTATCATAAGTAGACGCGACCTGCGTATCGAGAGGCACAGACACCTGAGCGGTCTGACAGGAAACAAGAAATACAGACAAAGCAAACACCAGCAACAATCTCTTCATTGAAAACCCCCTAAAGTAATTTTTATACATTATCACCTGATATTCGGGGCCTGTCAACCAAACATTGTCACTTCAACACAAGCATAAAAAATGCTATACTGTAATGCAATGAAATCAAAGAATAAAACATATACTGCGAAACTAAAAAAATTGGACAAAACTCACGTATGGCACCCATTTACACGCATGCTAGAGTGGGAAGCAACCGATCCATTGATAATTGAAAGAGGGAAAGGTAATTACCTCTTTGATACGGAAGGGAAAAAATACCTGGACGGCATATCAAGCCTATGGGTTACGGTCCACGGTCACGGAAAAAAAGAGATCGACCGTGCGATAAATAACCAGCTTAAAAAGATATCCCACTCAACCCTGCTCGGACTAGGCAATGTTCCCTCAATTGAGCTTGCTAAAGAACTTGTGGATATGACCCCTAGAGCTCTCACCCGTGTCTTTTTTTCAGATAACGGAAGCACCGCTGTTGAGATAGCTCTTAAGATGGCATACCACTTCTGGCAGTATAAGCTCGGAACAAGATCAAAAAAAACAAAGTTCATAAGCTTCACGGGAGAGTACCACGGCGACACGATCGGGGCCATGAGTGTAGGCGAGATAGATGTATTCGTTAAACGTTATGAGAAACTTCTCTTCAAGACCCTACGTGCTCCCTACCCTTACTGCTATAGGTGCCAGGTAAAAAAGGAATACCCTTCATGCAAGATAGCCTGCTTGGATGAATTTGAGAAGATCCTTAAAAAACATCATAAGGAATTAGCGGGTTGTATAATTGAACCTCTGGTTCAAGGCGCGGCCGGGATGGTATGCGCTCCCATCGGCTTCCTTAAAGGCGTAAGAAGACTAACAAAAAAATACAATGTACTATTAATAGCAGATGAAGTGGCCACAGGCTTCGGCCGTACCGGCACTATGTTTGCCTCTGAGCAGGAGAAAGTCACGCCCGACCTACTCTGCCTCGCTAAGGGAATAACAGGCGGCTATCTCCCGCTTGCCGCTACGATCACTGATGAAAAGATATACAAAGCCTTTCTTGGATCAAAAAAAGAACCTGATGCTTTTTACCATGGCCACACATACACCGGCAATCCGCTCGGCTGTGCAGCGGCACTTGCAAACATCAATGTATTCAAAAAAGAAAAGACAATAAAGAACATCCAACCAAAGATAAGGCTCTTCAGGGTACTACTTGATAAGTTAAGCGATAATAAATTCGTCGGCGATGCACGTAACCACGGACTCATGGCAGGGGTTGAGGTGGTAATGAGTAAAAAAACAAAAAAACAATTCCCAATAAAAGATAAAACAGCCCGAAAAATATGTGAATCAATGAGCTATAAGGGCATTATCATACGACCCATTGGTGATACGATCATAATCATGCCTCCTTTAAGCATAACCGCGGCGGAACTTAAAAGAATATTCAAAGAATTAAATAACTCCATTGAAGAGGTCTTGGCATAATTGAGTAAAGTTATATTCATAACAGGCACCGACACGGGTGTTGGAAAGACATTTTTCTCAACCATTCTCATCAAGGCTTTAAGCGCCGCTGGCAATCAAGTTGGCGTGATGAAGCCTGTTGAGAGCGGTTGTGGCACAGAGCTCTGCCCAACTGACGCGGTTGCATTAAAGAATGCCTCAAAAAGTTCTCTTGAGATAGAAAAAATTTGCCCGTACCGCTTCAAAGAAGCACTCTCTCCGCTTGCCGCATCAAAGATAGATAACGTAGAAATTGACATTGATAAGATATTAAAAAATTTTGAAGAGATAAAGAATGAGAATGACTTTACTGTTATCGAAGGCGCGGGGGGATTGTCCGTTCCGCTAACAAAGGATAAGACCATGGCTGATCTTGCCCTGCTGACGGGTGCCGAGGTTATTATTGTTTCAGCAAATAGGCTTGGCACTATTAATCACACACTTCTGACACTTAAGTATGCTGAAAGCAAAGGGCTTAAGGTTACGGGCGTGGTATTAAATAACATAACCAATGCCGGGGACGAGAGCTCTCCACACAATCTCTGGGAACTAAAACAGTTGAAGGTCCCCATAATAAAAGAGCTCCCACACCTGGAAGGTGGGGAGCTCAATAATTACAGCCTAGAAAGTATCTTAGAGGTACTTACTTAAGCCGCGTTCTGCTTTGTGTAGTTGAGCTTGCCTCCGGCAAGTATAGTATCGACCTGCCTCTCGGTATAACCGTGCTCAAGTGCTATCTCTGTTCCTTTGGTCTTGTTCTTAAGCGTTAAGGTGTTACCGGCCTTAAGCCCGCTTTGAAGCCCGCTCAACTCAAGCTCGTCCCCATCATCAATACCGTCATAGCCCGAAGGATCAGCGAAGGTCAAAGGAAGGATCCCGAAGTTAACGAGGTTATCCTTGTGTATGCGAGCGAAGCTTTTTGCGATAACAGCCTTTATCCCCAGATACATCGGACAAAGGGCCGCGTGCTCACGCGATGAACCCTGCCCGTAGTTCTCACCTCCGACAACAAAGCCGCCTTTTTCAGCCTTGGCCTTCTCATGGAAGGTAGGATTAATGCCGGCGAAAACACTCTCCGAGTACTTAGGCACATTGCTTCTATACTTAAGCCATGTTCCGGCAGGTGTTATATCGTCTGTTGTAATATTGTCCTCGAGTTTAATAAGAACATTTCCGGAAAGTGAATCAGGAAGCGGCTCACTTATCGGAAGAGCCTGAATGTTTGGCCCGCGCGATACCTCGACATTATTCCCTGCCTCTGCGGGAGCTATGATCATTGAATCGTCAACAAGAAACTCGCTTGGCATGTCTATCTTGGGATAAGCACCGAGTTTTCTCGGATCTGTTATCTCTCCTGTTATGGCGGCCGCAACAGCTACCTCCGGGCTTACCAGATAAACCTTGGCATTCTGTGTACCGCTCCTGCCAATAAAGTTACGGTTAAATGTCCTGAGTGACACACCGCCTGAGGTCGGGGACTGACCGTTCCCGATACAGGGTCCGCATGTACTCTCAAGTATCCTCGCGCCTGCCTCTATCATGCCTGATAGAGCGCCGTTCTTTGCCATCATGTCAAGCACCTGGCGTGAACCGGGGCTTATGGTCATACTTACCTCCGGGTTGACCGTTTTTCCTTCGTCACTGAATGCTTTGGAAACGACCATGAGGTCACGATAAGAGCTGTTCGTACAACTTCCGACACAAACCTGATCGACCTTCATGCCCTCAAGCTCCGAGAGCTTAACAACGTTATCCGGCATATGAGGCTGAGCTATCATCGGCTCAAGTGTATCAAGATCTATCTCTATTGTTTCATCATATGTTGCGTCCGCGTCAGCGATAAGCTCGCTCCAGTCGCCTTCTCTCTTCTGAGCCTTCATAAATGCTTTGGTAACATCATCGCTCGGGAAAACAGAACTTGTCGCGCCAAGCTCGGCACCCATGTTGGTGATCGTAGCACGCTCCGGAACCGAGAGGCTCTTGACACCTTCTCCGCTGTACTCGATAACCTTTCCAACCCCGCCCTTAACGGTCATGATACGCAGAAGTTCAAGGATTATATCCTTAGCACTTACCCATGGCTGAAGCTTGCCCGAAAGCACAACGTTCACTACCTTTGGATATAAAATGTTAAACTCTCCGCCGCCCATGGCGACAGCAACATCAAGTCCGCCGGCACCCATGGCAAGCATCCCCAGGCCTCCGGCCGTTGGGGTATGTGAATCACTTCCTAAGAGAGTTTTGCCCGGAACACCGAATCTTTCAAGGTGAACCTGGTGGCATATGCCGTTACCCGGTCTTGAAAAATAAACACCATGCTTGCTGGCTATGGTTTGAAGGAATTTATGGTCATCCGCGTTCTCGTAGCCGCCGTACTGAAGTGTGTTGTGATCAACATAGCTGACACTGAGATCTGTCTTTACCCTGTCCACACCCATGGCCTCAAACTGAAGGTAGCTAGCCGTGCCGCTGGCACGCTGAGCAACAGTCTAGTGGATC
>DAOVXI010000217.1 GCA_030636245.1 Deltaproteobacteria bacterium | reverse complement strand
AGACTTAGAAGCGAAACATCATCATAGCCTGTGTTCCTAAGCCCTTCCCTTATGGTCTTCAGAACAGTGGCAGGGTCTCTTTCCCTTAACGGACGGTAGGTCATTCCGGCCTGACAGAACCTGCAGCCCCTGACACACCCCCTGGCTATCTCCACGGCGAAGCGGTCGTGTACCGCCTCCACGAACGGAACAACAGGCTTTGTAGGCGCAGGCAGATCCTCAAGGCTCGGCTCAAGCCGTTTCTTTACCTGAGCGACATCACCCTTTACCTCTTTAACCGTATCATCTTCATTATAGGTGACCGTGAAGTACGACGGTACATACATGCCATCTATGCCGGATAGAGCCTTTATACGCTCATCGCGTTTAAGCCCCTTTGCCTTTGCCTCCTTTAGAACGTTTGCTATATCCTCCACGGCTTTCTCACCATCCCCTATAAGGAAAGCGTCAAATATATCGGCCACAGGCTCCGGGTTGCACATGGCCGGGCCGCCGCCGATAACTATCGGCTCACTCTCGCCTCTCTCACTTGCGTAGATCGAGATGCCGCCAAGCTCAAGCATGTTCACGACATTGGTATAGAGCAACTCATACTGAAGCGTAAAGCCAAGCACATCAAGCTCATCCAAAGCTATACCGCTCTCAAGTGTGGTAAGCTTCTCACGCTTTTCCCTGAGCAACTCCTCCATGTCACCCCACGGGGCAAAGACCCTCTCGCAGGCGACACCGTCAAGATCATTCAAGATGGCGTAGAGTATCTGAAGTCCCAGGTTGCTTGTGCCCACCTCATAGACATCGGGAAAAGCCAATGCAATGGCAAGCTCCCGCCCGGCCTCATCCTTTGTGATTGAGTTTACCTCGCCGCCTATGTAGCGTCCGGGCTTCCTGACAAGCGTCAGGGATTCTTTTATAATATTATCTTTCATGATCTAATTTATTAAAACTAACAAACCCCGCATCTATAGCAGCTTCCCACGATACATGGAGGTGTTGTCTCTCCACGAAGGGCTTTTTCATACTCCTCATAAAGATACTCTTTTTCAATGCCGTGATCTATCATATCCCAGGGCAAGATCTCATCAAAGGGCCTTTCCCTCTGTGTCGCCTCTGTCATCATATCGAAGTTCTTTTTAACGGCTCGTCTGATCCCGATACTCGCCGCCTCTATTATAATACTTGCCGCACGTCTATCAGCTCTTGCGATATAGGATTGAAAGAACGCTTCCTTAATGCCGTTTATCTTAAGCTCCACCCCTTTAACACCCTTAAGCTCTTTCTTTATCGCCTCACATCTTCTGTTAATAACATCCAGCCCGGCAAATGGATGCCACTGGAACGGCGTGAGCGGTTTCGGGATGAATGGGTTTACGCTGACCGTAACGGTCATGCCTTTAAAGACATCCTTGATCTCTCTTGTGAGCGCTGCTATCTCCAGAGCATCTTCATCGCTCTCCGTTGGAAGCCCGACCATAAAGTAAAGCTTCAATCTCTTAAAGCCCGCGTCTCTTATGAGTTCGACTTTTTCGAGTATTTCTCTCTTTTCTATATCCTTATTTATGACCCTCCTAAGGCGCTCGCTGGCTGCCTCGGGAGCAACGGTCACTGTCTTTAGCCCGGATTCCTTCAGTGAGTCCAATAGGATATCATCTATGAACTCCAGCCTGAGTGAAGAGAGCGTTACCGTAAGCCCAAGCAAGCGCCCCGCATCCACAACCTCATTTATCCATGGATACTCACTCACTGCCGCCCCTATAAGCCCGATCTTGTTGACATTTTCACTTGCCCTCACGACCTCAGCCTTGACATCATCCATGTCTCTCCACCTCGGTGGAAGGTACAAAAAACCGGCGGTGCAAAACCTGCAACCCCTCGGACAACCCCTTTCGACCTCAATAAGTGCGGCCTCGCCAAACTCCGTATCAGAGGTGTAGATCGTCGTACTTGGGACAGCAGCGCCTTTTGCTATGGCGT
>DAOVXI010000038.1 GCA_030636245.1 Deltaproteobacteria bacterium | reverse complement strand
TATATCCTTAACTAACTAAGAAAAATTTTAAAAGTAAAAGCCCCGTCCATATGGACGGGGCTTTTACTTTTAAAATTTTTCTTAGTTAGTTAAGGATATACTTTGAAGGACTCACACTTACACTATTCACCATTACCTCATAGTGAAGATGTGGTCCGGTCGACTTTCCTGTATTACCCATCTTTGCTATCTTCTCGCCCCTCTTGATCTTAGTACCTACCTTAACAAGTACCTCAGATAAATGAGCATACCTTGTCTTTATACCGTAACCATGGCTTATCTCTACCATCTTACCGAGCGAAGAAGATCTCACCACCCTTGTAACGATACCGTCCGCAGGAGCGATAACAGGTGTTCCCACTCTGTTGGCGATATCCATACCCTTATGCTTCCTCGTACGTCCGGTGAACGGGTCTGTCCTGGAACCAAAGCTTGATGTTACCCAGCCCCTTGTCGGCCATATTGAAGGTGTCGAAGAAAGAAGCGTGGACTGCTCAAGCAGGTACTGCTGTAGTTCGGTAAAGCTGGCTTCCTGAGTTGCCACTTCACCCTGAAGCTGATTTAAGTTGTGACGCACCCTGCCTATCAGATCCAAACGCCTCTCATCAATACTTAACAGATAATCACTGTCGCTATAGACGCCGCCCATTCCGGTATGTTCGCCATCGGATGGGACCGGTTTTTCAATATTAGCCAGTATTCTAAGTTTTTTATCAAATAGTTTTAGCTTTGCAATGCTTGTCTCAAGATCATTTATCTTACTTGCTAGTGCCTGAAGCTCTATCTTATGCTCCGTGTTCTCCTTCTTCACGCTCTTAAGCTCTGTAACCTTATAGCTCATATTGCCGTAGTTAAAAAGAGCGAATACACATGATAGAACGAAAACAATAGCAACGTTACGCAACAATTTATAACGCTTGACACTTACTGTATACTTCTTCCCTTTAGACGAATCATTTGGAAGAATGAAGAATGTAAGTGTGCTGCTTTTTTTCTTCTTATTGTCAATCATAACTGGCTCCTAATTTGAGTTACTATTATTAAAGTATAACAGACATAACTTTTATCTTACAGATAAATTAAGAATCACTGTCATTTATACACCGCAAAAATTTCAGACAGACATATAAAATTACACAAAGTCCTTGTTTTGTCAAGATGTTTTAACTTTTCCATCATTCTAAGCAGATCATACCAGTGCAAGTAGACACATAGATTCGCATAGAAAAACAAAGAAATACTCGAAATGTGCGCAATTCTTGCCCAAAATCTGTTTTTTGTAGTATTATGGCATAATGTCAAAACTCATAAGCAAACATATCACAAAGGAAATTGCCATTCCTTTTACCGTCACCATGCTTGTACTAATAATGACCATGCTGCTTGGCAAGATATTTTCGATCCTTGAGCTGATGATAATGCATGGGGTTGAGGTAAACTTTATTATTAGATTTATCGGTAGTATAATTCCCACATTCCTTATTTATATAACACCGGCCTCTTTTCTTGTTGCCACACTTATATGTATCACTAAACTTTCCTCAGACAATGAGATAACCGCCATGAAGGCCTCGGGCATTCCCATGTCAGCCATAGTAAGACCTACGGTCATCTTCTCAGTAGTTGTTTTTATATTTTCGCTCTGGGTTAATCTTTACGCATACCCGTGGGGAAACCATAATGTAAAAACCTTGGTTTACGAATTAATACGCACCAAGGCAACCGCCGCCATAAACGAACGGACATTCTATGACAACTTCAAAGACTCGGTTATATATATCGACAGCATTCCAAACCCGAGTTCAAAAAGCCCCGTGCTGGAAAATGTTTTCATCTCTGATATTTCCGATGAGGATATGGTAAACATAATCTATGCCAAAACAGGAGAGTTCATTAGCGCTCCCGACGGAGGTTCAACGTACTTAAAGCTAAATAACGGAGAGTTGCATACAAAAAGTGCCGGCACGAAGAATTATAATATAATAAGCTTCAATAGCTATCTCTTGCACCTTAAGCTTGGTGACGAGAGCGCTCGACAAAAACACATAAGTAGCCGCGAGATGTATCCCGGCGCACTAAAGAAAAGGATTGATGATTGGGAGAGAAGACGTATACCCAACAGTCAGCTCAAGATTGAGCTTCATAACCGTTTCTCCCTGCCCGCATCGGTAATTGTGTTCGCCATAATCGCGATACCTCTTGGCATCCAACGTGTTCGCTCTCCGAAGCTTACCGGGTTTGCACTTGCAATAGCAGTACTTATCTTCAATTATATACTGGTCAAGATATTTGAAGTACTTGGAGATAACGGTTTAATTAATCATATTGTTGCCGCATGGGCACCAAACGCATTACTATTGATCATAGGTATTCTTGCCTTAATGTCTGCGGCAAAAGACAAACAGGTTAAGGTAATTGTGTGGACTGAGAAGAATACCGTGGCCATCATAAAAATATTTGGTAAACTCGCAGGTATCTTTATAAGAAAGAAGCACAAAAGAAAATGACGAACAAGCTTAATTTATACATATTAACCGAGTTTCTGAAAATACTCGGTCTAACACTACTTTCCATAGTGGTGATCTCCCTACTCATAAATATTGTCGACTCTGCAGGCGACTTCATAGAAAAAAAAGTCCCCTTAGGTGAGACCGCGCTATACTACATGTTAAAGGTTCCGGAGATCTTTTGCCTGGTACTTCCGATCGCTACTCTTTTAAGTGTATTGATAACGCTTGGCATCTTCAACAGTAACAGTGAAATAACCGCCATAAAGGCATGCGGCATAGGCATCATGGAAGCACTGACACCGCTCTTCGCCTTCGGAATACTTATTAGCATTGTCAGCTTTGTCATTACCGAGAGCGCTGTTCCTCCGGCACAGAGAGCCATTGTTGATATAGAGAAAAGATGGTTCTCGAAGCTGCATCACGATCACTTCGGTAAATCAGGTTACTGGTTCAAAACCGATTCCATATTCCTTAATGTAAAGAACTTCAACATGGACAAGAACATCGCGGAAGGAGTAAATATATTTGAGTTTGATTCGTCCTTCAAGCTGAGCAAAAAGATAGATGCCAAAGTAGCGGGATTCAGCAAAGAGAGATGGGTGCTAAAAAATGCCGCCATTACAACATACGGGCCGAAAGGAGAGGTACTTTATGAAGAGTTAAAACTCTATGAGACAGACAAACTGCCGGGCGCAGAGGAGATAGGGAGAGGACAACGCGGGTTAACACGCCTGGGTTTAAGTGAACTCATGGAATATATAAAGACATTAAAGGAAAACGGGTATGACACATCAAGGTACCTCGCCGAACTCTACAGTCGTTTCACTTTCCCGCTTGTAAACTTCATCATGATACTCGTTGCCATACCGTTCGCACTGAGAAACATCAGACACGGAGGCATCGCAACAGGCGTTGCGATGAGCATCGGGATCGGGTTTTCATTCTGGCTTGTCTTCGGAGCGTCCGTTGCGCTTGGTAAAAGCGGCGCCCTGCCTCCACTTGCATCTGCCATACTTCCTGATGCTCTATTTATTTCAATTGGCCTAATTATGACAGGCTACATAAGACAGTAGCAACTAACGCTTGTGTATCCTGATCGTCTTAAGGGCTTCTTTAAATTCTTCTTCGGAGATATCATCTCCACTTTGCGGTCCACTCATACTTACCAAATAATAAAATCTACCCTTTGGAACTATATACATCCTGCTCATAACATCAAAGCTGGCTCCGTACTGAGTTTGCACTGTATATGTGGTCTTTGAATACGCGCTCTTTATGCCGGAGACCTTAACACCTTCTGGCTTCTCAATAACCTTGAAGTTATCGAATGTACCCTTCAAAACATTATTGACATACCCAAGGAGTTTCACCACCTCAACATCCTGCTCACTGCTGCCACCCACAGGCCTTATCACAACCTGTATAGACGGATTCAGGTCTTCATATGGTTCGGTATACTTTGCTATAACTACAAGCGGCATATTCGCCCTTGCTTTTACATACTCCGCAAATTCCTCATCATTAAACTTCACGCTATTCCTAGACTCTTCCATATCGTCAGCGCTAAGGTAGACCCAACCCTCCGGTTTCTTAATGCTGAAGCCGGCAGCAGCGTTTTTAAAGGTATCATCACCCTTAAGCACTACCATGCCAGAGTCATCCGATTTACCGACGCTTGTGCCCTGAGTTGTGGCACAGGAAACGATAAAAATAGATAGTACACACATTAAAGATACTTTGATCCTCATATCCATAGTAACCTCCTTAACCGGGCTTTTTAATAACCCTTAAGAACAGCTCTTCCATCTGCGAATTATCCACGCCGCTTGGCGCTTCACTTAACGGACATACAGCTTTCTGCGTTTTTGGGAAAGCTATCACGTCTCTTATGCTCTCACTTTTTGTCATGATGGCAAGTATCCTGTCAAGACCAAAGGCAATGCCTCCATGCGGAGGAGTACCGAAGCTCAAGGCATCGAGAAGAAATCCGAACTTCGCCCTTGCCTCTTCTTCATCTATACCCAAAGCTCTAAAAACTCTCTTTTGAAGCTCGGGATCATGTATCCTAACAGAGCCTCCCCCTATCTCCTCACCATTCAAAACAAGATCATATGCATTTGTATGAACACTTCCCGGGTCTTTTTCAAGGTTATCAATGTCCTCTGTCCTCGGCGCGGTAAAGGGATGGTGCATAGCATAAAAGCGCTTATCGGTCTCGTCATACTCGAACATAGGCCAGTCGACTATCCAAACAAAGCTAAAACCCTCTTCGGGGATAAGTTTCAATCTCTTACCAAGTTCTAGCCTGATCCTGCCTAATACCGTATTGGCAACACTTGCCTTGTCAGCCGAAAAGAGCAGCAGGTCCCCTGCCTCAGCATCAAGCTCTTTTTCAATTGCCTTTTTCTCTTCATCCGTGAAGAACTTGGCTATGGGTGACTGCCACCCGCCGTCCTTATCCTCCCACGTCATCTTGACCCAGGCAAGCCCCTTGCCGCCGTATGTGGCGCCGAGCTCTGTCAGACCATCTATATCCTTACGGCTGAAGGTGGCACAGCCCTTAGCGTTCAGCGCCTTTACCAAGCCTCCTTTTTTAGCGATATCAGCAAAGACCTTAAAGCCCGTATCCTTAACGATATTTGTCATATCCTGAAGCTCAAGAGCAAACCTTGTGTCTGGTGCGTCAAGGCCGAATCTGGAAACAGCCTCGGCATATGAAAGCTGTTTTATGGGCAATGTGATCTCAACACCCATTGCCTCCTTAAAGATACTTGCCATAAGCCTTTCCATCTCGCCTATGACCTTCTCAGGGGTAACAAAGCTCATCTCAATATCAATCTGTGTGAACTCCGGCTGACGGTCCGCTCGCAGGTCCTCATCACGAAAACACTTTACTATCTGAAAGTAACGATCAAGCCCTGATATCATGAGTATCTGCTTAAATAGCTGAGGGCTCTGGGGGAGAGCAAAGAAATGTCCTGAGTTTAGTCGTGAAGGCACAAGAAAATCTCTTGCTCCCTCAGGTGTACTCTTTGTAAGCACAGGTGTTTCAACCTCTATATAGCCGCCACCTGTCAAAAACTCTCTTGTTGACTGGCAAACCTTATGCCTTAAGATAAGATTTCTCTGTAAAGGAGCTCTTCTAAGATCAAGGTAACGATGCTTAAGACGCAGATCCTCTCCTGCATCGGTCTCATCCTCTATGAGGAACGGAGGCACAGCGCTCTTACTCAGCACTTTAATAGCAGTGGCATTAACCTCAATCTCACCGCTATTAAGCTCCGTGTTTACGGTCCCCTCCGGTCTCTCTGAAACCACCCCCGTAATACCTATAACAAACTCGTTCCTGAGGTCATGAGCAACCTTATGCAGTGCTTCATTATCTTCCGGATTAAAGACTAGCTGAACAACACCGCTCCGGTCCCTTAAGTCAATAAAAACCAATCCGCCGTGATCACGTCTACGCTGAACCCAGCCGAACAGGGTTACCTCTTTACCAAGAAGCTCTTTTGTCACCTCGCCACCGTAGCAGCTGCGCTCAAAGTTATCTATTTTTTCCAAAGATTTCCTCCAAAATGTAGTATCCCACACCTTAAATGCAGTGTGGGCGAAGCCTCTCATTTGTCTTACAGTATGAAAAAGTATCTGTTTTTATAACACATCAGCGGAATTAATTCAATTTTATAAGTAACACCAAAGATTGTGCCGATTTTGACTGTTTTTTAACTTGACAAAGTACGATAAAACCTGCGTATAATGAGCCTTCGAAGAACTATCATTAAGAACAATTAATAAATATAAGGAGGACAGTTCATGGGCAAGATAGGTATTACAATTTTTCTCTTGGCTTGTTTCGTCTGGAGTGTTGTTTTCACGGCACCGTCGATGGCGGAATACGGAGACATCGTACTTAACAGCAAGTCAAAGAGCATGCAGTCGGCCGATGTAAAACCGGTTGTATTTCCACACTGGTTCCATCGCATCAGATTTAAATGTAAAGTTTGTCACGAAGGAATTTTCGCCATGAAGAAAGGCGCCAATGATATTCAGATGGGTGCGATAATGGACGGTGAATTCTGTGGAAAATGCCACAACGGACTTATCGCATGGGAACCACTCTACTGTGATAAGTGCCACAACTACGAAGGACAATAAACTACTAGGAGGAGAGCATTAAAATGAAATTCAAGTTATCAAACAGAACCAGCCTCCTGGTAGCCATAATAGCGATTGTTGCTGTAATAGCAATTGCATTCCCTGCAACGGAGGCAGTATCCGCAGGTAAGAAAAAAGTAACAAATATAATAGACCCTAAAGACCCAACAAGTGTCATCTATACGGACTCAAGCGGAAACCTGGCCGGAGTGGGTGACGCGTCAAAGCCTGTGAGTGAAGCATGGAGAGCCGGCCAGTCGTGGCATCCTAAGGCGCTTCAGTCAGAGAGTCTACCAAAAGACAAGTATGGACTTGTTGACTGGGCCAAACTCGTAAGAGAAGGGCTCATTGAGCCGAAACACTCGCTTGACGAGAATGAGTCAGAGTTTCCGCCACTTGACCTTAATATAAATATTAAGACAAGAGGCGATTATGTAAACAACGTCACATACCCTCACCAGATACACACCTACTGGCTTAACTGCGAGACCTGCCACTCAACAAGAGGCGGTGCTATCTTTGAGATGGCCGCAGGAACGAACAATATGACCATGAGCGGCATAGCCAGGGGCGAATGGTGCGGAAGATGTCACGGTAAGGTTGCCTTCCCTCTTACGGACTGCAACAAGTGCCACAACGCAAAAAAAGAAAAGTAAAAAAAGATAAAGGTCTTATAGATAGATATTAATGTCAAAGAGAATACTTTTAACATCATTATGGTTGCTGCTGACAGTACTAACTGCCACAACAGCTATTGCTGAGGACAAAGAACTCGGCGACATGATCTTTTCTAGCAAGATCGATAGCATGAAACAAGCAGGTATGGGGGAAGTTATCTTCCCCCATACACTTCATGAAGAGCAGAACTCCTGCTCCGACTGCCACCCTGATATCTTCATAGAAAAACGCAACTCCAACGACATCACAATGCAAAAGAATATGGACGGGAACTTCTGCGGAATGTGCCACGACAGCATCAACGCCTTCGCACTTTATGAGTGCATGAGCTGCCATCAAGAGCCCTAAGAATCAACCTTACTCAAAAGCCCTAAAAACATTATCAGTAACTACTTCAGTTCTGTAGCGCTCTCCGAGGTTACAAGCCAAAGTAGATCTCCGTTTATCGGTGTTATTAGCTTTGCGGGACACTGAGTGGTTGAGGTGTCTCTTGAAAGGGCCTGCCTTAAAGCCTCAGCCTTTGAGGCACCATGAACAAGAAAAACAATTCTTTTAGAAGCATTGACAACCTCCGGGGTGAGTGTTATACGCCATGAATCAAGTTTCTCAACATAATTCTCTGTTGCAAGTCTGCCGTTAGCACCAATGGCATTTGTATCGGGGAATAAAGACAGCGTATGACAATCACTGCCAAGACCTAAAAATATAAGGTCAAAGGTTCTTACCCTAGGCTCAGGAAAGAATCTCATAAGTTCTTCCTCATAATCCTTTGCCGCTTTCACCGGTAGTAGCTCACCCTTTATCCTATGGACATTATCGGTTGGGATCCCTACCTTGCTTAGGAGCTCCCTCTGGGCACTAAAAAAATTACTCTCACTATCATCCGGCGCTACACATCTTTCGTCACCAAAGAAGATATGTACCCTGCTCCAATCAACAGAACCTTTGAACTCAGGAGAACTCAGTAAGGAGAACATCTTTAAGGGAGTACTTCCTCCGGAGAGAGCTATACTTACCGGAGCTTCACGCTTTGAGTTTACTGTTTCTATGAAAATATTTGCCGCTTCAAGGGCAAGCTCATCACGATCGAAGAGGACCTTAAGCTTCATTCACTTGTAACCTTGAAGCCGCCGTGAATGGCCAGCGAGGCGGCACCCAGGAGGGAGGCCCTCGCATCGAGTATCAGCTTTACAGGTACATTTGACAAAAACTCCCTGTAGCGCCCCTTATCGACAAAGATACTCAGAAAGCGTTCATCCATGAGGAAATCCCTTAAGTAATAAGCCGCACCTCCTCCTATATAAACACCATTTGACGCAAGGGATCTTAGAGCCATGTTGCCGGCTTCTGCCGCAATAACATCTACGACGATCCTTACCGCTTCAACACAGCCGGGCTCACCCTTTCCTGCCAACTCTACTATTACGGCAGATGGGTCTTCGCTCTTAAATCTTTTGGAGATACTTTCGGGAGGGTTGTGTTCTGATATAAAATCATAGACCGTTTTTATTCCACGGCCTGATGCAATATGCTCATAACTGACATGACCAAACTTCTGCTTAAGATAAAGCAGTAACCCTGTCTGCGCAGCCGTCGCAGGGGCAAAGTCTGCATGCCCTCCCTCGGTTGCGCATGGCACATACTTCTTTCCGCTACGGACAAGCATTGCCTCTCCAAGCCCTGTGCCAACCCCCATAACAGCAATATTACCCTTCTTATCAGGCTTTCCACTCTGGAGGGTAAGTATGTCTTTCTCATTAAGACACCCTATACCAGCCGCGGTTGTCAGCAGGTCATTATAAAACTCAACCTTCTTAGTGCCGAGAAACCTTGCTATCTTACTCTTACTTATACTCCAATCAATATTTACAAGTTTAACCTTATTGCTGAAAACAGGAGCCGCGATACCGAAAACAGCCCGCTGTATCTCGTGGTCAACCTCGGAGGTGCTCATAAAATCATCTAGTAACTCCATGGGTGAAGAGAAATCAGAGTTCTTATATTTCTTAGAGCATAGCTCTTCAACTCCGAGTTTCCCGGATTGGAAGAACCCTATCTCAGTCTTTGTCCCTCCAATGTCGGCCGCCAGGAAAGTTTTTATTTTATCCGATTTACTCAATAACCGCTCCCCAAATTACTTTTTAGAGCTTAACCCTTCTTAACATCATGACCACCAAACTCGCCTCTTAGCGCCGAGAGGAGCTTTTCACCATACGAGTCATCATCTCGTGAACGAAACCTTCTTTGAAGCGAAACGGTTATGGCAGGAAGCGGAACAGCAAGCTCAATACTTTCCGTAACGGTCCATCTGCCTTCGCCCGAGTCGGGTACATAGGGTTTGACATCTCCAAGGTCCTTTCCCAGTGCGGAAGAGATGAGCTCAAGAAGCCATGACCTTACAACGCTCCCTCTGTTCCAGAGGTTAGCGACCTCATTCAGATTCAGATCATCGCCATAACGGGAAGCATTTATAAGCTCAAAGCCCTCGGCATAAGACTCCATCATCGCATACTCAATCCCGTTATGAACCATCTTTACATAGTGCCCTGCGCCGGTCCCGCCGCAGTAAAGATAACCTTCCGGAGGCGCAAGTGTTTTAAATATCGGCTCCAGCTTATGAAAATCATCTTTAGCGCCACCGACCATAAGGCAATACCCCTCTTTAAGTCCCGATATCCCGCCGCTTGTTCCAACATCCACATACTGTATCCCAAACTTAGCCAGACTTTCTTTTCGCCTGAGATCATCTTTATAGAATGTATTGCCGCCATCCACAATAATATCCCCAATATGTAAGAGCTCCTTGAGGCTATCTATTGTCTCATCTGTCGCCTTACCTGAGGGAACCATGATCCATACGATCTTCTTCTCACCGAGACTATCTACGAGATCTTCAAGAGAGTTTGCGCCTTTTATCCCGTAACCCTGTGCCTCTGCAACGGTTTCTTTGTGACGAGCATAACCCACGACACTGTGCCCACCTTCAGTAAGCCTTCTTGCCATATTCATACCCATCTTCCCTAATCCTACGATACCGATATCCAT
>DAOVXI010000206.1 GCA_030636245.1 Deltaproteobacteria bacterium | reverse complement strand
TAGAGAATATAGAGGTAAAGATACTGTAATAATGTCATATCATTTTGATTCTTTAGTAAGTAATGAATATATTGAAGTATATAGTAGATATGATGCAGCAATGGTAAGATTAACATTAAAAGGTAAAGAGTATTTAGTAAAGAATAATTTGTTGGATCAGTAGTGTTTTAGGCAAGTCTCTTACGTTTCTTAATTACTTCTTCCAGATATCTTTTTGCGTTAACTGCTGAAACTTTTATGCTTTTTCCTTTTGCGAGGTTTGAGGCGAGGGCGCTTGAGTAGATACAGCCCGTTCCGTGCAAAGCTCCTTTGCTTGCCTTTATTCTTTTTCCCTTTATCTCAGTAAAGTTTTTTCCATTAAAGAGGATATCAATGGGCGCGCCTTTCAGGTGACCGCCTGTTATGATGACGTTCTTTGCTCCCATTCCAAAAAGAGCCTCGGCGGCTTTCTTCGCGCCAATGATGCCGTTCTTTTTAACCCCACTCAACAGCGCCGCTTCATCCGTGTTGGGCGTTACGACGGTCACGAGAGGCAGAAGCCTCTTTAACTCCACTACCCCTTTCTTTTCAAGTAACACTTTGCCCGAGCTTGAAGTGATGACGGGATCGAGTATGATATTCTTGAGTTTGTTCTTCTTTATAAAGTTACGTAGCACCCTGACGTTCTCAGCCGTGCCGAGCATCCCTATCTTAACAGATGACGGACGTTTTACCTTTACGGCTTCCGTAAGCTCGCTCTTTAGAAGCGTTGCGGTGACCGGCTCCGCCTTGCTTACCTTTGTAAGGGTCTGCGCTGTCACGGCGGTTATGACCGTAAGTGGCGTTAGGCCAAATGCGTTTATGGTCAGAGCGTCCGCCACGCTTCCGGCGTATCCCGTCGGGTCAAGCCCTGCTATGGAGAGAACTGTCTTCATTGTTTATGCAAGAAAGTAAAAGAGTATCGCCTGAGAGAGGCCGATCAAGAATCCCATTATCGCGCCGAGTAACTCTATGTGGCGTAGCTCCTTTGTGATAAAGCTGGTCAAGAGTCCCTCAAAGCTTTTGAGGTCGAGGCTGTCTATCTTGTAGGCGAGCATCTTCTCCATGTCCACGCTCTCTTTGAAGGTCGTTGCTATCTCACCTTTTTTCTCCTCTATCTTGGCGAGTATCTCGCTTGAGATGAGGTACTTGATGTGATAGATGATGTTCTCGCTCAAGAGCCCGATAAGCGGTATCTTCTTAAGCCCCTTGAGTTTGAGTCTCTCGTTCAAACGGTGGTCGATGGCATCCTCGACTGTTTTTTCTACCTCACTCTTCCAGTCAACGGTGTTTAGGACATCAGCAAGGTCGTCGCTGCTCAAGAGCTCGTTCTCTATGGTCCTTGCGATGGATTGGGCTATGTCCTTACGCCGTTTTGGTATAAGGCCCTGGAGCTTAAAGCCGAAGATACTTATGGGGTTATGGGGCCTGAACAGGAGCTTGATGGCTGTATAGTTCGTTAGCCAGCCGATGACCGCTCCGACAAGGGGCGGTAGAATATATTTAAGTTCAATGGGCATCTTTTATATAAGAGAGCATGGGAAAGGGTAGTGGGGTGATGTTAGAATCTTTTTTTGTCCAGCTCTTCATCAAAGTACTGTCTGTAGAGTACGTCCCACTCACGGCTTCCCTCGGGCACGTCCCTTGAGAGCGAGCGTATCTTTTCGCGAGCCGCTGTGTCGGCATCGTCCTCAAGCTGAAGATAGTTGGTTATAACACTCTTTACTTCCTGGAGCACGGCGTTGTCATCTTCAAAGTCGACGAGGTCGTCCTTCCATATGCCGTCGCTTATCAGGTGTGCCAGATGCGAGATCCTGTCATCAGATAGCCTCAAATTATTATGTCCCTTTCCTTGGCCAGTTTGTTCTTTATCATGTTGAACATACGGCGGTAATCGAGGCGCCCCGCGTCGATCTCTCCGGAGTTGGCCTCCATTATCTTCTCGACCTCCTGGTCCAGCTCTACCTCACTCCTCAGGTTGGCAGTGAATATCTCATTCATCTTCAAAAGCACTTCGCCCTCATCAGCCTTCATCTTAAGGAGTTTTTTATCCTTCAGGCTTCTAAGTATCAAAGTATTTATCTTTTCAATCTGCTCAATAGTAAGTTTCATGTTAATTAGAAGGTAGCACACTTTCACTCTCCGCTTCAAGCCGTTTATAAGACTTTTGCGTTTCACGGCATATATCCTGTGAGAGCCGGGGCATATTGCTCTACGATCTGCTGTGTCTTTATGCTTTGTAATAACCTCTTTTCATTGACAAATTTCACTATGATGTTACTATGAATTTAGCGAGGGTGTTTCCTTCGCGATCTTAAAAGTATTGGAATATTAAGGAGGTCTATACTATGAATTCTATGATCCGTATCGCCGCTAAAAAAGCTTTGTTTGTGCTTATCGCTTACCTTGCCGTATCAATTGTTTTCATGGGTGTTTTACCAAAATCAGGTTTTGCGTACGTCGCTCCG
>DAOVXI010000220.1 GCA_030636245.1 Deltaproteobacteria bacterium | reverse complement strand
TCTCTCTGTTTCTCTTCTTTCTCTTGGGCTTGTGTCTCTTTCCTCCTGTTTTTTAAGTTCGGCTTCCGCTTTTTTCCTCTCTTTCTCCGCTTTCTTCTCTGCTTTTTTCTTTGCTCTTGCTTCCTTCCTTAAGGTCTTCTTATCTTTGCTGTCGACAGCCATAAGCTGTTCAAACTCAGGGTTACGCCTCTCAAAGTCCTTGCGGCGCTCCTCCGTGAGCTTGTCGAGCCCATCGAATTCCTTTAATATACGGGGAGTTATGTAAACAAGAAGGTTGGTCTTCTGCTTCTTATTACTGGTGTACTTGAATAGATGACCGAGGATCGGTATGTCTCCAAGAAGCGGCATCTTGGTCGTGTTCCTGGTCTTCTGGTCCTGAATTAACCCACCAATAACAACGGTTTGCATGTCTTTCACAACCACCGAAGTTTCAGCCGAACGTATGGTCGTAATGATATCGGCGGCCTCGGCAGAGCCTGCCTGAGTTGTCGGCGCAATGGCTGAAATCTCTTGATATATATCAAGTTTTACGTAATCACCCTCACTTATCTGAGGTTTGATCCTAAGCGTTATACCAACATCTCTTCGTTCAATCGATTGAAGTACCGGCTCACCAGTAGTTGATGTACTCCTCTCAAAACTCGAAAGAAATGGCACATTTTCACCAACTACTATCTCCGCGGATTTATTATCACTTGTTAGGATTTGCGGTGTTGAAAGTACATTAATAACATCCTTAAAGTCGGCCATGCTAAAGAGCGCCGCAAAACCTGGGACTGTCATAGTTGATAGTGTGCCGTCAGGTTGGAGTATATCTACATTAAAATAATTACCCATTCCACCAATACTCATACCTGCCATGCCGGTCAGTATCTCTGCAATTGAACCGGGACCAATAGAGCCGATACCGCCGATGGCTACAGGTTCGTTATTATCTCGCGCTGCCCCTCTCCACCTTGTGCCAAGCTCCAAGGCTTTGTTTACTGAGACCTCAACGATCATTGCCTCTACATAAACCTGCTTAGGTCTGCGATCTAATTTTTTAATTACATTAACAATATTTATGTAGTCAGCCGGGTCAGCTTTTATTATAAGTGCGTTAGTTTGTTTGTCAGGTGTTATGACTATATCGTTACCGGAAGTAATCCTACTTTTTGCAGGAACACCTCTTTGTGGTGTAGCGCCTCCTCCGATAGAATTAAGCACAGCTGCCATCTCAGTTGCATCTGCGTTTTCAAGGTAGTAAACGTTGATCTTTGAACTTATCTCAGGAGGCGTGGCATCTATAACTGTTATAAGATTCCGTATGTCATTCTTGCTACGCTCCGGGCCGATAAGAAAAATCGCATTAAGTCTTTCATATGGGATTATCTTGGCACGCTTTCGCCCAGTACTACCTCTGGTTCCCTTACCTGCAGCTGAGTTTATGTCACCTATTTCAAAACCATGTTGTTTCAAAATACCTACAACCGTATTTGTGTCTACATGTTTTAAATATAGTAACTCAGGTTGGTAGGCAGGTACATCCGTATCAAGCATCTTTATTATATTAGCTATCTTTATAATATTGATCGCGGTATCAAGTATAAGCAGAGAATCACTTTGACCGAAACTGGAGATATAACCCTCGGGTGACGCAAGAGGTTTAATGACCGGTATGACATCGGCGGGTGACATAAAATCCAGAGGTATAAGGCTCACGGTCATGCTTTCATTAAGACGCATACCGGCTGTACCCTGCTTAACAGGTATATTATTATGTCTTGCCTTAGATGTAGGAACGATCTTCATTGCTGTACGTGGATCTACTATTGAATAACCCTTAAGCCTTAATACGGAGATAAAAAGATCGTAGGCCTCACTTAAAGTAAGT
>DAOVXI010000081.1 GCA_030636245.1 Deltaproteobacteria bacterium | reverse complement strand
GAGGGCGGCGATTTTTTTGTCCATTAATCAGCTATAGACAGCGATGGTTTCAAAACCCTTAAGGAGGGTGAGGCGGTAGAGTTCGAGCTCAGCGACGGACCAAAAGGACCTCAGGCCTCAAAGGTTATATCTGTTTAATCTTTATATAAAGTTCTTCTTTTGTTATCGACTTTAATTATTGAGTAAGCAGGCAGCATTATTATTTTTTTATTACCGGAATTTACCGCATGGAGGTTTGCCCTCTGTGCGGTTTTTTTATTCAGCAGAGATTTACTCCGGCGGAGTATTAATCGATTATTTCAGGCGCTTTTTGCAGGGCCTTGCAAATAATTGAGCGCGCTCTATCTTCTTGTATCCATAGTCTATTTCTGTTATTATTTATTGATACTCACCTTGCTGTGAAAGTATGTTCAACGCAGGGTTTTTTTATGTGGTGATACTTAGTGGAACTTGCTAGATACTTAAAAGAAAAAGAAGAACTGATAACGAAAGAGCTCTCAAGGCTTGTACCGAATGAGAGTGAGTTTCCGCCCGTTATCCATGAAGCCGTAAACTATAGTCTTTTTGCCGGAGGCAAGAGGATAAGGCCTATACTTACGCTCGCGGCTTACGAAGCGGTCAGCGGAGCCGTAAGTGAAGCGGTCAGCGGAGCTAAAGGTAAAGAGCTTGGCAGAGCCATTAACACGGCCTGTGCTTTTGAGTGCATACACACCTATTCGCTCATTCACGACGATCTACCGTCCCTTGACGACGATGACCTTCGCCGAGGCAAACCCACCTGTCACAAAAAATTCGGTGAGGCAACCGCCATTCTCGCAGGTGACGCTCTTTTGACCTTTGCCTTTGAGCTTATAGCCGACAGCCCGGGCGTGGCTCCGGAGATAATCGTTGCTGTTACAAAGGAGATCTCCAGAGCGGCCGGTTCGCTTGGAATGATAGGTGGTCAGGTTGTGGATCTTGAGAGCGAGGACAAGGACATAAGCGTTGTGGAACTCGAAAGGATACACGCCCTAAAAACAGGCGCGCTCCTTACGGCCTCGATCAGGTGCGGAGCAATGATAGCGGGAGCAGGTGAAAAGCAACTCGACGCTCTTACAACATATGGCCGTGCCATAGGACTTGCCTTTCAGGTGGCCGATGACATACTTGATCTTACTGGTACGACCGAGGAGCTTGGCAAGGACGCCGGTTCGGATGAAAAGCTCAGCAAGGCAACTTATCCTAAACTTGTGGGTCTTGGACAATCAAGGGAGATAGCAAAGGCGTTAAAGAATAAGGCAATTGATTCGTTGAAGGACTTTGGAGAAGAGGCAGAACCACTTAGGGCGATAGCCGAGTACATAGTGGACAGAAGAAAATAAATGAGTGAAAAGATACTTCAAAACATAAACAGCCCGGCTGATCTAAAGAAACTCAGCACGGAAGAGTTGGGTGAGCTTGCAGCCGAGGTTCGTGAACTGATAATCGATACGGTCAGCAAGACCGGTGGACACCTGGCCTCAAGCCTTGGGGCGGTGGAGCTGACACTGGCGCTTCATTATGTCCTGAACACGCCGGAGGATAAGATCATCTGGGATGTCGGGCACCAGGCCTACGCGCATAAGATAATCACAGGCCGCCGCGATGAGTTCCATACACTCAGGCAATATAAAGGCATAAGCGGATTTCCCAAGATAAAGGAGAGTCCTTATGACGCCTTCGGCTCGGGACATTCTTCGACCTCCATCTCTGCCGCTCTGGGCATGGCAACCGCCAGTGATATAGCGGGCAAGGACAATAAGGCTGTTGCTGTAATAGGTGACGGGAGCATGACCGCGGGGCTTGCCTTCGAGGGGCTTAATCAGGCGGGACACCTCAAGAAGGATCTGGTGGTCATTTTAAATGACAATGAGATGAGCATAGCCGAGAACGTTGGAGCGCTCTCGTCATTTTTAAGCAAGAAGATAACCGGTCGTTTCGCAAACAAGTTAAAGGGCGAGGTCGAGGGCTTCTTTAAGTCCATCCCAAAAATAGGCGAGGGGCTGCTGCATATGGCGAAAAGAGCCGAGGACTCGCTGATAACCCTTTTTACACCCGGTATGCTCTTTGAGGGACTGGGCTTTCACTACGTTGGTCCGATCGACGGACATAATATGAATGAGCTCATTAAAACACTTCAAAATGTTAAGGAGCTTAAAGGGCCCGTACTCGTGCATACGATGACAAAAAAGGGCAAGGGATACACGCCGGCGGAGGAAGACCCGGCAACATTCCACGGGGTGGGTCCTTTTGATAAGGAGACAGGAAAGGCTGCTCCCGGCTCTTTAAGTTATACAAAGGTCTTCAGCTCAGCTCTCATAGAGATAGCTAAGAAGAATGATAAGGTCGTTGCCATCACAGCTGCCATGCCCGAGGGAACGGGACTTTCCGGCTTCGCTAAAGAGTTTCCCGAAAGGTTCTTTGATGTCGGCATAGCCGAGCAGCACGCCATAACATTTGCCGCCGGACTTTCAAGAGAAGGTTTTGTGCCGGTCACGGCCATATACTCGACATTCCTGCAGCGTGCCTATGATGAGGTAGTTCACGACATATGCACACAGGAACTTCCGATCGTCATAGCGCTTGACCGCGCGGGACTGGTCGGAGCGGACGGGCCGACTCATCACGGTACCTTTGATATCTCCTACTTAAGGCATATCCCTAACATGGTCGTCATGGCTCCGAAGGACGCGGTGGAGCTGCGGGACATGCTCTCATCAGCGGTTAAGTACAAGCTTCCCGTTGCGATAAGGTATCCGAGGGGTGGGTGCGATGATGCGGGGCTGGATGGACCCTTTAAGGACGTTGAGCTTGGCAGGAGCGAGGTCATAAAAGAAGGAAGTGATGTGACCATCATCGCCATAGGTACTATGGTGGAGGATTCGGTCATTGCCGCTGAGCGCCTTCAGGAAAGCGGAGTGAGTGTTGGTGTCGTGAACGCGCGTTTTCTAAAACCACTTGACGCGGAGGCCATTATAAATGCGGCGACCACAACCGGCCGTATCGTTACCGTCGAGGAGGGTGCGCTCCAGGGCGGCTTCGGCAGTGCCGTTATGGAGCTGCTTGAGGAAAATGGAGTCGGCTGTGATCTTAAACGCATAGGCATACCGGATAAGTTTATTGAGCACGGAACGCAACTTGAGCTAAAGACCGATATTGGTCTTAACGCAGAAGGAATAGAGAAGGCTGCAAAGGAGCTTATGGAAAGACCTTCAACAGGAAAGAAACTCGCTCTTTAGGGGCATAGAACTTTCACATGGATAAAGAGCGTATAGATAAGCTACTTGTGGAAAAGGGTTTATGCGAGAGCAGAACCAAGGCCCAGGCACTCATAATGGCAGGGGCGGTACTTGTTGACGGGGTAAGGATCGATAAGGCAGGCACGGTCGTAAAGGTAGAGAGCGAGCTTAAGCTAAAAGAGAGTCTGCCCTTTGTCGGAAGAGGGGGGCTAAAGCTTGAAGGCGCGCTTAGCGCCGGAGGCTTTGATATAGATGTTAAGGGTCTCATTGTGATGGATGTCGGTAGCTCCACGGGCGGCTTTACCGATTGCCTCTTAAAGAGAGGCGCAAGAAAAGTTATAGCGATCGATGTCGGCAAGGGACTCATCGACATGAAGTTAAGGGAAGATGAGAGGGTGGAGCTTCATGAAGGCTGCAATATACGCCACCTTGCCTCATCTGATATAAGCGAAGCAGTGGATATGGCTGTGATAGACGTATCCTTTATATCCCTTACAAAGGTCTTGCCTAATCTGAAAACATTTTTAAAAGCCGGTGCGAAGGTTGTTGCTCTTATAAAGCCGCAGTTCGAGGTGGGCAAGGGCGAGGTCGGCAAAGGTGGAATCGTTAAGGACGCGGAAAAACACAAACGTGTCATGGAAGAGATAAAGAACTTCGCAACTGAGGAGGGCTTTATTGTTAAAGGCGTTATGGACAGCCCCATAAAGGGGACAAAGGGAAATAAGGAATTCCTGATATATCTTGAAAGAAGTCTTTAATTTTATTATAAGTTATTTATAAATAATCGGAGGATAATTAATAGGATGTTTGAGATAACAGAGAAAAAGAAGTTAGCGCACCTGGTGTATCAGTTCAAGATAAAGGCACCGAGCATAGCTAAGAAGCGAGAGGCCGGACAGTTCGTTATCCTAAGGATGAACGAACACGGCGAGAGGATACCGCTTACCATTGCCGACAGCGACAATGAGGCAGGGACCATAACTGTTATCGTCCAGGAGGTTGGGCGTTCAACAATGCTTCTCTCAGGGCTTGATGCGGGTGACACTATACTCGATGTCGTCGGGCCGCTCGGCATGCCTACTCATATAGAGAACTTCGGACGTGCCGTGTGCGTTGGCGGAGGTATTGGGACAGCCGTTACATTCCCCATAGGTGCCGCCTTAAAAGAAGCCGGTAATGAGGTAATCTCTATTATCGGTTCGAGGACAAAAGAGCTTTTGATCCTTGAAGAAGAGATGCGGAGCGTCAGTGATGAACTTCTCGTCACAACCGACGACGGCAGTTACGGCCACCACGGTTTTGTAACGGATGTTCTCAAGAACCTTCTTGATGATAAGAAGAAGCCCGTGGACATAGTTATAGCTGTTGGGCCTGTGCCCATGATGAGGGCTGTTGCCGAGGTAACAAGGCCTTATAAAGTTAAAACGCTCGCGAGCCTTAACCCCATAATGGTTGACGGCACCGGAATGTGCGGCGCTTGCAGGGTGACGATAGCGGGAGAGGTAAAGTTCGTATGTGTTGACGGCCCTGAGTTCGATGCCCATGACACGGACTTTGATGAACTTATAATGAGGAACAGAAGCTACTTTAAGGAAGAGAAGACAGCCACCGAGGAGTATGCCTATCACCAGGGTCAGGGCGGCTGCTGCGACGAGAAGAAAACCGACGCTTAAGAAGATAGAATAAAAAATTATTATACAGGAGATATTGTGATAGATCCAAAAGAGATAAGAGAGAGGATGAAGATCCCCAAACAGCCCATGGGCGAACAGGAACCCATGGAGAGGATAAAGAACTTTTATGAGGTTCCGCACGGATACACGGAAGAGCAGGCAATAGAAGAGGCCAGGCGTTGCATCCAGTGCAAGAACCCTCTTTGTGTTGACGGATGTCCGGTCGGTATCGACATACCGTACTTTATCCGGCTTATCGAGGAAGGCAAGTTCATTGAGGCCGCAAGGAAGTTAAAGGAAACGAACGGACTGCCCGCGGTATGCGGCAGGGTTTGTCCGCAGGAAGACCAGTGCGAGCGTGTTTGCATCATTGGTAAGAAGGGTGAACCGGTTGCCATAGGACGTCTTGAGAAGTTTGCCGCTGATTATGAGCGTGAACACGGAGAGGTCACTATCCCTAATATACCAAAATGGACAGGGAAGAAAGTTGCCGTTGTCGGAGGAGGTCCCGCGGGGCTTACCGCCGCAGGTGACCTTGTCAAGATGGGCCACCGTGTAACGGTCTTTGAGGCGCTGCATACGCCCGGCGGTGTTCTGATGTACGGCATCCCTGAGTTCAGGTTACCGAAGAAGATCGTTGAGTCTGAGGTTGATTATCTAAGGAAGATGGGTGTTGATATACAGTGTAACTCGGTCGTGGGTAAGCTGGATACGATAGACGAGTTACTTAGCGAAGATTATGACGCGGTCTTTGTCGGAAGCGGAGCAGGACTGCCGTACTTTATGAATATCCCTGGAGAGAACCTCGTGGGTGTTTACTCGGCAAACGAGTTCCTGACAAGAGTGAATCTTATGAAGGCCTTTCAGTTCCCCGAGTATGACACGCCTGTGCTTAAGGGCAAGAGGGTGGCGGTCATCGGCGGAGGCAACACGGCAATGGACGCGGCTCGTACCGCTCTGCGGCTTTGTCCCGAAGAGGTCAGTATAATTTATCGCCGTTCACGTGAGGAGCTACCCGCAAGGGAAGAGGAGATACATCACGGTGAGGAAGAGGGCCTTGTCTTCAGGCTCCTGCATAATCCGATCAAATTCACAGGTAACGATGACGGAAGGCTTACCGCGATAGAGTGTGTTAAGATGGAGCTTGGCGAGCCGGATGATAGCGGCAGAAGAAGGCCGATAGTAATCGAAGGCTCCGAGTTCACGCTCGACTGTGATGTTGCCATCCTCTCCATAGGCAACGGAGCCAACCCGCTTATCCAGCAGACATCACCTGATATAAAGACCAATAAGTGGGGCAACATTACGATAGACCAGGACACGGGACGCACCAGCAAGAAAGGTGTTTTTGCGGGGGGCGACATTGTAAGGGGCGGCTCCACCGTTATCCTTGCGATGGGAGATGCAAGGCGTGCCGCTAACTCAATTGATGAGTATCTTAAAACAGGTCAGTGGTAAGCTCAAAGGATAATAGATAATCACAACAGGACCCTCTTCGCATAATAGCGAAGAGGGTTTAATTTTTTGTATATGCATGCAATAATACTATAGAGGTAGATATGGCGGAAATAAAAAAAATACTCTTTGTCTGTATTGGCAATTCATGCAGAAGCCAGATGGCTGAAGGTTTCGCGCGTAAATTTGGTGAAGGTGTTATAGAGGCCAAAAGCGCCGGGGTTGAGGCTTCAGGTATAGTAAATCTCATGGCAATTAATGCAATGAAGGAGAAGGGCATAGACATAAGCTCTCAAAGCTCAACTCAGATAACGGATGAGATGCTCCAGTGGGCCGATGTTGTTATAACCCTTGGCTGCTGCAGTGCCGATGAACTTTGTCCGGTCGAGTTCGATGGACGAAAAGAGGACTGGTGCGTTGATGATCCGCTTGGTAAAGCCCCCGAGGTTATGCTGACGGTAACCGATGAGATTGAAGAGAGGGTTAAAAAATTGATAGATGAATTCAGGAACTCTTAATGCTTAAAGGATTTAAGATACTTACCGTTGATGACGAGGCTGATATCCTTGCGCTTCTTTCATATAACCTTAAGAAATCCGGCTTTATTGTTATAGAGGCGAAGGATGGCCCCGAGGCAATAGAGCTTGCCCTAAAAAAGAACCCGGACCTTATAATACTGGACATCATGCTTCCCAATATGGAGGGAACAGATGTACTAAAAAAACTCAAGGCTGATAAAAAGACAGAGCGCATACCCGTTATCATGCTTACCGCAAAGGGTGAGGAGGTCGACCGGATCGTTGGCCTTGAGCTTGGAGCCGATGATTATATTACAAAACCTTTTAGTCCCAGAGAACTTTTATTAAGGGTAAAGGCTGTACTTAAGAGAAGTAAGGTCGCGGGAGTCAGCGCTGATACGAGTTCATTGGATTTTAAAGAACTTACTCTTGATGTTGAGCGCCACAGTGTCACCATAAAGAACCGAGCACTGGAGCTTACCTCAACAGAGTTTAAACTTTTGGGCTCTCTTCTGGAGGCCCGCGGCAGGGTCTTGTCGCGCAGCACGCTTTTGGATAGGGCGTGGGGTGTTGATTGTTATGTAACGGAACGAACCGTTGATACTCATGTGCGTAGGCTCAGGACAAAGCTTAAGAACTATGGACGTTACATCGAAACAGTGCGCGGCGTAGGCTACAGGTTCAAGGAAGGCGAGTAATGGACGAGCTCATTTCACTTAAAGCCATAGCAAGAGAGATGCAAAGCGGCG
>DAOVXI010000031.1 GCA_030636245.1 Deltaproteobacteria bacterium | reverse complement strand
GTGTATCCTCAAGTATCAGCGCTTCTTTTTCATTGGACGTTACGATGTACTCTATATCGGTTGCTTTCTCCGCAAGAAAACGCGCAGCATAGCGCGTATCACCTGTTTTCTGGAAGTATGAACGCACACGAGAACGGATATCCCTTGCCTTACCTATATAGATAATGCGTTTACCGGACTTCATAATATACACGCCGGGAAGCCGCGGAAGGGCGTCTATCTTTGCCTTATCGTCCATAATATTAAAGAAGAAAACCCCGGGTCATGCTCAAGGTTTTTTAGGAAATGAACATACTACTACTGTTTTGCCCGCTCAAGGTACTTACCCTCAACGGTATCCACACGTATGACTTCACCGGCCTCTACAAAAGGAGGCACTCCGATGGAAAGCCCCGTTTCAAGTGTTGCGGGCTTGTATGATGAACTTGCCGTCGCACCCTTCATATTAGGCGGTGTATCGGTTATCTTAAGCTCAACGACCTTTGGAGGCGTTGCTCCGACAGGCTTATCTTTAAAAAACTCTATAAGGAACTTGACGTTTGGGGTCAGATAGAATTTACCGTCGCCAAGCAGGTCATCACTTATAACTATCTGCTCATAGTTTTCTGTGTCCATAAAGTGATGCTCGCTCTCTTCAGAGTACAGGTACTCCATCTCCTTCGTATCAAGCCTTGCCCGCTCAACCTTTTCGTCAGATCTGAACCTGTTCTCAATCGCTATACCCGTCTCCATGTTTCTGATCTTAGTCTGCATATGAGCCCGCCCCTTTCCGGGGGTAACGTGCGTAACGCTTAACACTTTATATGGTGAGCCATTAAAAAGAATGGTCATTCCGGCCCTTATCTGCGTTGCATTTATCATAAATCAATACCTCTCCTTATTAAGATCATAGATCAACCAACATATTTTTTTACAACATCAGCATTGTTGACCGCTTTAAGCTTCTCAAAAAGATAAACGAATCTGTCTTCAAGCTCCTTACCGATCGCAGTCTTTATATCCGTTGGCAGGTCCCACATTTTCTTCTTAAAAGGCCCAAAGCCTTTCTTTCGTGTCTTATAAAGAAACTGCTCTTCCGTAACCCCTTCCCCCCATTCATCCTTGTGAGCTGTTTTAAGATGCTCGTATATCTCTGTCTTAAGTTCCTGGGGGAATGAATCGCTGTCATAGATCATGTTTTGAAACCCGGTTGCAAGATGCACTTCGGAGGCTCCCTTCTCAGCAAAAATATGGAATGCATCATCAGGTAAGGTGGAAGCTCCGTGCTGGACAACCCCGGACATGCCATACTCTTTCGCGACCTTTGTTAGCAGCTCTATCGTATCAAAATCCACCTTAACGCTTGCAATAGAACCATCCGGCAGTACTACCCCTCCGTGCGAGGTCCCTGTCTGAACGCTTATCTTGCTTATCCCCGGGAAACGCTCCCCTACGATATTAAGAAAACCGTCCATAAAAGCCCTCAGCTCTTCCTCTGTTGAGTTCTTCTTGCCTACCTCTCCTATCTCACCGCCAACGGAAATGGTTATGCCGTCCTTTTCAAGCTCTCTTATATAAGAGGTAAGCACCGCGGTAACCTCAAAGTTCGGCCGCTGCTGATCGATCACCTCTTCTCTTGAGAGATCAACGATGGTAGAGGAATCTATGTCTATATTATAGAACTCAGCCTCCACGGCTTCTTTAATGAGCTCCTTTAAAGCTGTTATCTCCGCTGATTTATCCGCTTCATACTTTGAAGCGTTTATCTGGAAATGATCTCCCTGTATAAAAACAGGCCCTTTGTATCCTTCTTTTATAGCCGCTGCAAGTATGCACGCCGTATACTCAACAGGTCTTTGCTCCGTATACCCTATCTCACTCTTTGCTATCTCAAAAATGAAAGCGGCCGCGTTGTTCTTTAGCGCCGCACGAAAGACAGCTCTCGCGCTGTCATAGGTAAGACCTCGTATATTTATGGCGGGCACGGTAAAGCCTTCACACTCGCCTCGCCCCATGGCCTCATAAAGCCCTTGGATCGAATCGCTCCTTATGCCTTGAGCATTGGCAATAGCTTTTATTATTGCCCTAGCCTCATTTCTTAAGACAGCGCTCTCCCCATGCACCGCGGTGTATACTATTCTATCGATCAGATCCCCGGCGAGCACTGAAGAATCAGTAACCCTGCATTCTTCTCCGTCTCGTTCAACACAGCCCTTAAGGGAGTCATTCAATTCCGTAACAGTTTTAAACTCCATCAACTTGCACTCCTTTCAAACATTACGATTTTGATTAACACAACGAATCAATATTATATATCTAAATACCTCTTATTACAACTCTAAGAACCGTAATAAATACGATAAAGCCTGTCGGATGGGATGCCCAAATAATAAAGGAATAACATGCCCCAATTCCTTGCGCTGACCTTGACCATACTAAGAAAACCCAGTCTACCCCACCTCCTGGAGCTTACATGAACGCAGCTATCCAGTATCACTATCTTACCGTGTTTTTTTAATTTTCTTATTATCTCAACATCCTCCATCAGCTTAAGACCATTAAAGCCACCCAGCTCTTTAAAGCTCTCTGATCTCAGAAATAACGCTTGATCGCCAAAAGGCAGACCAAAAAGGCGCGACCTTATAGATACCCCAAGCGCTACAAAAGGTGCATAAAATGAGGATGAACTGAGGCGGAAAGAAAATGCACCACCGACGATTTTTTTATTGCTTAGTGCCGATATAACTTCCTCATACCAGCCCTCAGGAAGTCTGCAGTCGGCATGCAAGAACACCAGGACTTCCCCTCTCGCACCCTCTGCACCGATGTCCATCTGGGTGCCCCTGCCTTTTTGCGCATCAACAACCTTTGCGCCCAGCTCCTTTGCGACACCACGAGTATTATCGACACTTCCTCCATCTGAGACAATAACCTCGTGATTAGTATCATCTCCGTGAGCAATGCTCTTTATGGCTTCACCAATAAATTCTTCCTCATTGAGAGTAGGGATGATAACAGTTACCGATGTCATCAATTCATTCTTCCTCTACAAATCCGATATCTGCAGCTATGACAGGTACCTCAATAATAACTTCCGCCCCACCGTCCGGAACATTTCGTATATCTATCCATCCATGATGGTCTTTGATTATCGAATGACAGACCGACAAGCCGAGCCCCGTACCTTTCCCCACCTCTTTTGTGGTAAAGAACGGGTCGAATACATTCCTTATAACTTCCTCATCAACGCCGGCGCCGCTGTCGATGAGCGATATCTTGATAATTCTTCCTTCATGACTTGTTACTATCTTTATTTTTCTCTCACCTTCACTCTTTTCCGAGATAGCATCTAGCGAGTTATTGAGCAGATTGACAAACACCTGCTGCATCTGGAAAAAATCTGCCATTGTGTCCGGAAGCTCTTCGTCTAACTCAACCTCAAGCTTTATATTGTTATCTTTAATAACATTTTCTTTGAGTGATATGGTGTCACGTACAATATCATTTATGTTTACTCGCGTCCTCTTTGGTTCTTTAGCACTTGAGAACATCATAAGATTTTTAAGGATCTTTGATGTTCTTACAGACTCTTTGTAAAGTTTTTCTGAGAATTTCTGCACCTTCTCGACTCTATCGTCAGGTGAAGCATCCATTATCATCTGGCTGTATCCCATGATGCCGGTAAGCGGGTTATTCAACTCGTGCGCGATCCCGGCAACGAATTTACCAAGACTGCTCATCTTCTCGGAGTGAATCAGCTGGTCCTTCAATATCTTCTCTTCCGTTATATCTTTTATTGAATGCACCGCAGCAACCTGCTCTCCTTTATCACTGTAAACACAAAAAGTCTTAACACTGAGCCTCATACCTGCTCTTGCGTCATATGTCTCCCGAACTTTTTTCTCATCATCTTTGCTCACGCAGCCGGGGCAAAGGCCCTCATCCGGCTCATTTGCATTATGAATAACCTCATGACATCTGGCATTGAACGTATCTCCCCTGCCAACTCCAAACATGTCCCTGAAGCTAATATTAGCCTCAAGTATATTGTAACTTTTATCATGGATACAGATCGCATCTTTTATCGCGTCAAAGGTAGAGACCCACTGGTTATGGCTTTCTCTAAGGTCCGCATGACTTCGCCTAACCTCGTCAAGTAGAACTTTATTCTCTGCCTCTCTCTTTTCAAGGGCGGCTATCATCTCATTAAATGAATTGATGAGACTTCCTATCTCATCATTAGAAAATACCGTAACCCGTCGGCCAACGGTACCTTCCAATTTTATTTTCTCAATGACATCAACCGTTTCTCCAAGCGGGCCTGAAATGGTCTTTCTTATGAGGACCGACAGAAGCATAGACAGCAATACGATCACAGCAAGGCCTTTAAGGATATGCTTTCCAAACTCCCAAACAAGCACACCATAAATACCTTCAAGGGAGTTCCTCACCATCAGTATTCCTCTTGCCACCCCTTGTTTATGGCACGCAAGACACCTCTCTTCCTCGGCGATCCGCTTAAGGTACACGAGAGTCTTTCCGTCTTTCTCTATGTAGTTTCTTTCAATTAATTCCTGGTCCTCATTAAACTCCTTGAGATATTGCCTAAACTCAAATGTGTCCACACCTTCCGGACGCCTTATCTCTTTTTCTTCATAGTCACGGAAAAGGTCGTACTCTCTCAATGCAGGATTCTTTTGTAGCACCTCGTTAACGGTTTTGAAGTCCCAGAAAGCAAGCTCCTCACCGTTACTCCTGATCACCTGTATCGACTCAATGCCCTCTGTCTTGCTGCTGTCAGAGAGAAGATGCCTGACCATGTCAGGCCGCCCTTCTGTCATGTCTATAACAATGTTATTTAGTATCGGCTGTACGACTATCTTGCTTGAGATGACCTTCTGTTTAATAAACGCTTGCTCCATAGAGCGGAAGTCCTGATAGAAGATAATAATAGCGCCAAGCGACATCGTAACAATAACGAGATAGAGGATCTTTTTATGTATTGTGGTTTTTGTCATTTTTTAAGTTAGGAGAAAGATAAAAGGATGCGGTGAAAAGATATTCGTTAAATACAATATCTACTCATCTTTCGGGTCTCGTTGCATAAGGTCCCGAAAAGCATCTTTCACAGGCTTACCTTCGTGTATGACGTTATACACTTCTTCTGTAATAGGCATCTCAACGGCATACCTCTTGGAAAGCTCAAAGGCGGACTTGGATGTCTTAACACCTTCAGCTACCATCTTCATCTCTGAGATTATCTCATCAATACCCCTACCTCTGCCAAGTTCAAAACCAACGGTACGGTTACGGCTAAGCTCACCTGTGCATGTCAAAACAAGATCCCCCATGCCTGATAATCCGAAAAAGGTTCTCTCCTTTGCGCCTGCCTTAACACCAAGCCTGGCCATCTCGGAGAGCCCTCTTGTTATAAGCGCGGCCCTTGCGTTAGTACCCAACTCAAGGCCATCACTCGCACCAGCGGCAAGAGCTATTACATTCTTTAAAGCTCCGCCGAGCTCAACGCCGATAATATCCGTATTCACATAAACCCTAAAGGACTTGGAGTTAAATACCTTCTGAACCCGTTCTGCGTCAATGTGGTCTCCTCCTGCCGCCGAGAGAGCTGCCGGAAGCCCCTTTGCAACCTCTTTTGCGAAGGAAGGCCCTGAAAGTACCGCGATAGCACCGCTCCTGTCCCCTCCAAGCACTTCCTTGATAACCTCAGTGCACCGCAGGTATGTGTTCTGCTCTATGCCCTTTGACGCACTCACTATAAATGCGTTATCTTCAATATATTCTTTTGCTTCTGCCATAACACTTCGTACATACTGTGAAGGTATTACGCTCAATATAAAACCGCAGCCTTTCAAGGAATCTTCAAGGCTGGTAGTCGCACTCAGGTTATCGGAGAGCTTAAATCCGGGTAGAAATACCTCGTTTTCCTTTTTACTGTTAATGCCCTCTGCTACGTCTTCTTCCCTGAGCCACATTGAAACTTTATTGCCACACCTGCCAAGATGATCGGCAAGCGCGGTGCCCCAGCTTCCTCCTCCAAGTACGGTTATCTTTTCCACGACAAACTCCTTTTATACATATAAGATCTATCTGCGTCTTTTCCTTAGCTTAGGACCGGCATTAACCTTCTTCTCCAGTGCTGCGATACGAATATCAATAAGCTCATTATCCTTGTACTCACCCTTCAACTCCTTTAGGATAGAGAGTGCTTTCTTGTTTTCTCCAAGCTCCTCAAGTGCTGTTACCTTTGCAAAATAAAAATCAAGTATCCTTGGGTGATACGGGTAACCTCTGATCAACCTGTCAAATGCCTCAATAGCCTCCTTTGAGCTGCCCTCAAGATAATGAGTCATGGCTATGAGGTACTTTGCGTCTATGACGAGTTTTGTATGCGGTATTTTGTTAAGCAGCTCATCCAGCTCGACCCTTGCCTGAGTAAAATCATTTATGCTCATGAAGCCTCTTGCGATCTCGTAACGAAAAACGTCCTGTCTCTCCTTGGGACCGTTAGCAAGCAGCCACTCGTACTCCTCTATTGAAAGTCTGTACTCGCTAATAGCGGTAAGGAGTTCTGCAACCTCTTCATGGGCGATCACGACCTCCTTGCTGTCAGGATAAAGTTTCATGAGCATCATGTACGCACTAAGTGCTCCATCAACGTCATTGTAATGTTTGGATTTTATAGTGCCTATCATAAGCTGGGCTTTGGGTGCGAATTGGCTGGAAGGGTATACATCTACAAGTCTGGAGTACTTGCTGTATGCTCCGGAGAAATCTCCCGAACTCAGGAGGCCTTCGGCTTCGTTAAACATCTTTTCCTGAGTGCCGGAGGAGCTACATCCGCTTAACGTAACAACAGCAAGAAATATTACTGCAATGGCAGGAACAAAGCTCGGCTTTATACCATAGAACCAAAAAGGGCTTTTCTTAACTCCAACAATAGCTCGCATTAGCAGATCCTGATCGTTATTGTTGTTTCTCCGCGATAGGAGCAATCCCGGTAACGACTTCGTCCTTATCAATAACCATCAGACGAACACCCTGAGTGTTCCGTCCTATCATGGAAACGTCTTTCATGGTGATCCTGATTATCTTGCCTTTGCTTGTTGTTATCATCAGCTCATCCATCTCACGCACCTGGCTAACACCGGTAACAGGCCCGTTCTTACTCGTGACCTTTATGTTTATTATACCGCTGCCGCCTCGTGACTGCAGTCTGTACTCCGAGAGCTTTGTTCTCTTGCCATAGCCTCTCTCGGTCACGGTAAGTACCGTCGTGTTATCCTCAACCGGCTCCATGGAAACGATGCTGTCTCCCTTGACAAGACGAATACCTATGACACCTCGTGCCGTACGGCCCATCTCCCTGACATCCTTTTCATTGAACCTGATACTTTTACCGAGCTTGCTTCCGAGCAAGAGGTCACTATTACCGTTCGTAAGGCGGGCCCCTATAAGTTTCTCATCATCAGCCAGGTTGATCGAGATAAGTCCTCCGACGCGGATATTGGAAAAACTCATTAGATCGGTTTTCTTTATATATCCTTTATCCGTGGCCATAACGATAAACGACCCCTCGGTAAACTCTTTTACCGGAAGGTGAGTCGTAATGTTCTCTCCCGGAGAAAGTTTCAGGATATTGACGATTGCCTTTCCTCTTGCGGCCCTTCCGGCCTGAGGCAGATCATAGACCTTAAGCGCATACGCCTTGCCCTTGTCCGTAAAGAAGAGTATATGCGTATGTGTTGAAGCCACAAAGAGGCTTGAGACGAAGTCCTCCTCCTTGGTGCTCATACCCATCTTTCCTTTTCCTCCGCGTTTTTGTATGCGGAAAAGGCTCGTAGGATTCCTTTTGATATAGCCTGTACTTGATATGGTAACGACCATGTCCTCTTCGACTATGACATCCTCCATTGTGATGTCGCCGGTCTTCTCGATTATCTCGGTCCGCCTCTCGTTACTGAAACGTTCCTTAAGCTCCGTAAGCTCATCAACTATCAAGGTCATAAGGAGCTTCTCACTCCCCAGGATTGATTCCAGCTCCTTGATAAGCTTCATGATCGCCTTATACTCTTCAGCGATCTTACCTCTCTCCAATGCCGTAAGCCTCTGGAGTCTCATCTCAAGGATTGCCTGAGCCTGCACATCGCTGAATTTGAATTTACTCATAAGAGCCTCTTTGGCCTCCTTCGGCCCCTTACTCTTACGTATCAGCTTTATTACAGCGTCAAGGTTGTCTATCGCTATCTTAAGACCCTCTAAGATATGCGCCCTCTCTTTTGCCTTTTTAAGGTCAAAGACCAGGCGTCTTGTAACTATCTCTTTTCTGAACTTTACAAACTCTCTTAAAAGTTGTGCGAGAGGGAGCACCTTTGGCTGACCATCAACGATAGTCAGGTTCGTAATACCAAAAGATGTCTGCATCTGGGTTTGCAGGTACAGGTTATTAAGCACAACCTCAGCCACCTCGTCTTTTTTCAACTCCACAACGATCCTCATACCGTCCCTGTCACTCTCGTCACGGATGTCTGAGATGCCTTCGATCTTCTTATCCCTTACAAGATCGGCAAACTTTTCAATGAGCCTTGATTTGTTGACCATATAAGGTATCTCTGAGATAATTATGCTTTGACGGTTTGTTCGCGGGTGCTGTTCGAAACCGGCCCTTGCCCTCATCTGAATAACACCTTTACCTCCGGTGTAGGCCTCCTTTATACCGGCTCTGCCATGAATAAAACCGCCTGTCGGAAAGTCCGGACCGGGAATTATCTTCATAAGGTCCTTGACCGTCGCGTCAGGGTTTTTTATAAGGTAAATTACCGCCTCAACAACCTCACCGAGGTTATGCGGGGGCATATTGGTAGCCATGCCGACAGCTATACCGGATGAACCATTAATAAGCAGGTTAGGGAATGCCGCTGGAAGTACGGTTGGTTCGTTCAGTGATCCGTCATAGTTGGGGCTGAAGTCCACGGTACCTTTTTCAAGATCACCGAGGAGCTCGCTCGTAAGACGCTTCATGCGAACCTCGGTATAACGCATTGCAGCAGCCGGATCTCCATCTATGCTACCGAAGTTACCCTGACCATCAACAAGCGGATGACGGAGGGAAAAGTCCTGAACCATTCTTGTTATCGCATCATAAACAGCCGAATCACCATGAGGGTGATACTTACCGATGACGTCACCAACTACTCTGGCACTTTTTTTGTAGGATTTGTTCCACTCAACCCCCATCTCGTGCATGGCAAAGATTATCCTTCTGTGAACAGGTTTGAGCCCGTCTCTCACATCAGGAAGTGCTCTACCGATGATCACGCTCATAGCGTAATCAAGGTAGCTTTTTTGCATTTCGTCTTCTATGGTAACATTAAAATGCTCTTCGGTCACTTGAGCCTCCGGTGCAGTAAGTAGTTAAATTTAAATGGGATTTTTCACTATTTATAATAGAAATTTACGGACAAAAAGTCAAGGTTATTCGAAAGAAAAAGGGCAGAACGCAACCGCGTTCTGCCCTCTAATTAGGCCATATTCTCATTAAATTGCTTAAAAGCTACTAAGACTCACCCTCAGCACCCTGCTTTGCCGCTTCACTCTCAACAACGGTCTTAAGCATCGCATCTATTGTCCACTTGAGAGCAGAGGCTGAGCTCGCCTCGTTGCTCCTGAGCACCTTCAGGAGCTTGCCAACGCATATTATCTCATCGGGGTCCAGAGATGCGAACTTGGCCAGATTTCCATAGGCAAGGGTTTCTTCTCTGGCCGATCTAACAGCATCAGACTCGTTAGGATCGCCATAGCCGGCCTTATACTGCGTGCCCTCGCCGGTTAGGAGCCAATCTACATAAAGTCCGTAGATATCAGAGAACCTGATGACCAGGTCTGCCGGTATCTTGCCTCTCTTTTTATAATTTGAAAGAGCCTGTGGAGTTACACCTAGGGCTCGGGCTACCCTTGAATCATTCTTTAACCTGCCCGATTCCTTCATTCTCTCAATTACTTCCGCATAATTTACACCCATAACTTAACTCCTTGCTTGACAATTTACAATATTGTGATATATAATGCACACTAGTAGGCTAAATGGTTAATACAGCCTCGTGGTAAGCATAAATTAATATCAAATTTAGTGTTTTTTTGTTACTTTAGCTGATAAAACGATGTAGAAGCAATCTCTTGTTCTCAAAATCATGGTGCGCTTCGCTAAGAAATGGCTAGCTTGTAACGATATCGGAGAAAATTAACTATTGATTCTATCAACCGCTGCTATTAATATAGTCAATAACCAACGATATTAAATAATATACCAACTTTCGTAAATTGTCAATCGATTTTCACTTTTAAATCAACTAATGCAAACATTAGGAGCCAGAATAAAGCATATCAGGGATACCATTTTAATGGTAAACCAGTCAGAGTTCGCCAAACTCCTTGGTTATACCCGTGTTGCTACCATAAGCGACTTTGAACACAACAAGCGTAGCCCAAACATTAAAACCCTTAATACCATTGCCCTTGCAGGCCTTGTCACGATCGACTGGCTGCTGAATGGAAAAGAACCACTCTCGCTGCAAGTATCAGATCCTGCCCCTCAAACAACTCACGGCACACCGATATTTGAAAAAAACAACATTACACTCGAAGTATACAACTCCAGCACACTTGGCCCAAGAGGTTTACTCTCAAACAGCGTAGCTGTTGATTCTTGTACCATATCTAAACAAATTTATTCGCCAGATATGATAGCGGTTATACTTATCGATCAAGGCTTAGACTCTGTGATGCCTGACAACACTTTAATAGGAGTTGAGCTCTCCGACAAAGACATCACAGAAAACTACCTATATCTTATTTACAGCGATATTGAAGGCACACGCATAAAGAAGGCTCAAAAGAAGAACAATGAACTTTTATTCACGCCTGTCTCACAGGTATTGCAAAGTTTAGGGAAAAGAAGCATCTCCGGCAAGGTTACCGTAATCGGAAGGGTATGTTGGTCTTTCCAGCGATACACAAAAGAAAAGTAATTTGGAGGCGGCGAGCGGATTCGAACCGCTGAATGACAGTTTTGCAGACTGCTCCCTTAGCCACTTGGGTACGCCGCCATGGTATAGAAGAAGTTTAGTATTATAAATCAGCCATCAACTCAAGTCAAGACAAGCCTTGCATTAAGGTCCTTCAACAGACCAGAGGCCGAGCCCCTTACGCTGCGCCTCTTTTTGGGCCGCCAGATACTCTTCATGCTTAATATCACCACAAGGCGGGATACGCAAGACCTTGGCAAGCCCTTCTCTAAGTAGCGTCAACCCTACATCAGCGCCTTCCACATATATCCAGGCAAGCGTCCTTCCATACCTGTCCTTTGGCTCCTGCGCACAGTTTTCAACACTCACATCACCTTCACCTAACAACTCTTTGTTCCTTTTTTTTGCCTCTTCGTAATACTCCTCATCTATCTCCGGCGTATCGATCCCGACATATCTGACCTTCTCCCCACCCTTAAGCCAAATAGTATCCCCGTCAATAACCTTTGAGATGACCTTGGCTTCTATCTGTGCGGCAGCGGCTCCGGAAATAAAAAAAAGCAGTATAAATACCGCTATTAAAGTATGGTTTATTGATGACTTGAATGAGTTGCCGAATTTATTCATTCATTAATCCTTCAGGGCAAGAACCTTTTTCTGAAGCTCATGCAACTCCTTGGATATCAGCTCCATATCAACATTCTTCAAGGTGATATCGTCTTTAATACTTAATATCGAAGCACTCAATTCTCCGCATATCACCTTCTGAGAAACGCATTTTTTTTCAAAAGTCAAAATAAGATCATTGACCTGATCAACAAAGTTCCTGACATTTACATCATCCTTCGTCCTTACGGAAAGCCTATACCCAAGATCACCTTTATTAATAACTATCATCTCATCTGCCAACCTTCTGAAGGGTCCTACAAACCTGTGGGAAAAGACTATTGAAATGATAAAAACAATAGCCAGGTACCCTAGTATCATAACCACCCCAAGCATATGGCTTTCAAACTGGTAGTAACTTTTCAGAGCAGTAGAGATGTACTGGAGGAAGATCCCGCCAAGCAGCGCGATAACAACCAACAGTGCTATGGTAAGCT
>DAOVXI010000219.1 GCA_030636245.1 Deltaproteobacteria bacterium | reverse complement strand
CGGTGCTGTGCCTGTGCCGGAGGCTGAGCTTCCGGTCCTCCTTCCCGAAGACGTTGATTTTAAGTCCGGTGGACTGAGCCCGCTTGAAAGCTCAAAAGATTTTTTACATGTTGACTGTCCGAAGTGCGGGGGCGAAGCGAAGAGAGAAACTGACACTATGGATACCTTTGTTGATTCGTCCTGGTATTTTCTTAGGTACACATCAATCGGCAATGAAAAACTTCCCTTTGATAAGGATGAAGCCAACTATTGGATGCCTGTTGATCAGTATATCGGCGGTATTGAACACGCCGTGATGCATCTACTTTACGCGAGGTTCTTCACAAAGGCTTTACGGGATATAGGACTTCTGGATTTTGACGAACCTTTTAAAAATCTTTTGACCCAGGGCATGGTATGTAAGGAGACAATGAAGTGTGATGAGCACGGCTATCTGTCTCCTGAAGAGAGTGAAGAAGGCGTTTGCACACACTGCGGAAAGAAGGCAACCGTTGGTGCTGTTGAGAAGATGAGCAAGTCCAAGAAGAACACAATTGACCCGGACCATATAATCAAAAGATACGGAGCGGACACAACAAGACTCTTCTCGTTATTTGCCGCACCCCCGGAGAGGGACCTTGACTGGAACGAGGACGGGGTCGAGGGCTCTTTCAGGTTTTTAAGCAGGGTCTGGCGACTACTCGACGGATGTGTTGATGAGTTGAAGAAGGTCGAAGCATATAGCTCCGGGCCTTTAAGTAAAGAGTCCTCGGAGCTACATTCATTTACCCACAAGACGATCGAGCGTGTTACGAATGATGTTGAAAAAAGATTTCATTTTAATACCGCAATAAGTGCGATAATGGAGCTGACGAACAAGCTTTATCAGTTCGAGCAAAAGGGGCAAGAGGAAAGAAGTGTTGCCAAGGAAGCAATTGAGGCTCTCATACTTATGCTATCGCCGTTTGCCCCTCATATAAGTGAAGAGTTGTGGCAGATGCTTGGTCACAGCGAGGCGGTATTTAATACGCCGTGGCCGGTGCATGACCCCGAGGCACTTAAGACCGATACGGTCACTCTGATCGTTCAGGTGAACGGAAAGATGAGAGGTAAGGTAGAGGTCGCATCCGGGGCCGGCAAGGATGCGGTCAGTGATGTGGTTCTCTCCGACGAAAAGATAAAGGAATGGGTCGAGGGTAAAGAGCTCGTGAAGTTTATCTATGTGCCCGACAAACTTGCAAATCTGGTGGTGAAGTGAGTATGAGTTTAAAGCTTAGATCGATATTGTTTTTTACCGCATTGGTGCTTGTTTTTCAAGGGTGCTCCTACAGACCCCTTGGGAAGACCGGCCTCTTGAGTGAATTAAATGCCATAAGTATCCCTGTTGTTGTTAATAAGGAATCAAGGGCTGACGCTGAGGGTGTTATGACACAGGCGTTAAAGAACGAGTTCGTTCGGTACATAGCTGTTACGGGTGAAGATAAAGCGGACGCTATCCTCTACGGCGTTATAGAGGAATATGAAACAAGGCCTTCTGCTTATACGCTTGAGAGGGTCGTTGCCGAGTACCGCTTGTCCGTTAATATGAGCTTTAAGCTTATAAGTGCCGCAACCGGTGATCTTATCTGGAGCGATAAAGTTGTAAGAGATTATGAGGATTATCCCGTGGATGAGGCAAATGCATTGAATACAGTGGAAGCCGAGAGAGAGGCTTTAAGGGTTCTCGCCGCCAAGATATCACGAGAGGTTTTTTATAGAATGGCAATAACGCAAGCTGAAGGTGATAAAGAAAAGTGACTCCTTCAGTTAAGAATTTGAAACCCATTTGCCTTTTAACAGGGGTGGAAGAGTATCTTATGGGTGAGGAGCTTGGTGCTATTAAGCGTGCAGCGCTTGGTGATGGCGAGATGGGTTCCATGAACTTTGAAACCTTCAATGTTT
>DAOVXI010000178.1 GCA_030636245.1 Deltaproteobacteria bacterium | reverse complement strand
TCTAAGTACATGAAGTGCTCTGTCATAAACACAGGCAACGGCTCGCATTAACATCCCTCTCAGGCTCTACTGGATATGATGACGTTCAGAGAGAAACACGGGGAGCTTAAGGGCAAGAATATATTGATAGTCGGCGACATAGCGCACTCGCGTGTCGCGCGCTCCAACATATACGGCTTCACGAAACTTGGCGCGAAGGTCACTGTCTGCGGCCCTCCGACACTTATACCTCCATACGTGGAGGAGCTTGGATGCTGCGTAAGTTATGACCTTAATAAAAGTATCCGGGAGGCCGATGTTGTGATCATGCTCCGCATTCAGCTTGAGAGGCAGGGCACATCACGCTTTCCGAGCCTTCGTGAGTACGCGAACCTCTACGGATTGAACACTGAGAAACTTAAGGGCGCAAAAAAAGATGTTGTCATTATGCACCCAGGCCCGATAAACCGTGGTGTTGAGATAAGCCCCGAGGTGGCCGACGGCCCGTGGTCGCTCATCCTCGAACAGGTCAGCAACGGTGTGGCCATAAGGATGGCGCTTTTTTATCTCTTGATCGGCGGACCGAGGGAGGAAACGGTATAGAATGGACCGAATAATTTTAAAGAACGGTCGGGTCTTGTGTCCCGAAACAGGCATCGACGATACCCTTGATATCATTATTATGGGCGGGCGTATCGCCTCCATAAGAAAAGACGCTGATATCGAGAGCGAGGGCCAGAGCGGCGAAGTCGATTGGAGTGTTATCGACTGCAAGAGCAAGCTCGTACTTCCGGGTCTTATCGATCTGCACGTTCATCTTAGGGAGCCGGGTGAAGAGTATAAGGAAACCGTCTTGAGCGGAGCGAGTGCCGCGGTGGCGGGCGGCTTTACAACCGTTGCCTGTATGGCCAACACCAACCCCGTGAACGACAATGAAGGCATAACAAAACAGATAATTGAAAAGGCGGCTGCCGCCGGCAAGGCACCGGTCCTGCCGATAGGTGCTGTTACAAAGGGATTAAAGGGAGCCGAGCTCTCTGAGATGGGTGAGCTTAAGCAGGCCGGCTGTGTCGGCTTCTCGGATGACGGCAAACCGATCAAAGACGGCGCTATCATGCGTAGCGCCCTTGAGTACGCTCTGGCCTTAGACGGCGCTCCTGTTATAAGTCACGCCGAAGATCCCTGCATCGTGGGTAGCGGTGTCATGAACGAGAGCGCGACTTCAACTCGGCTTGGTCTTGCAGGCATACCCAATGCCGCCGAGGATGCGATGGTCGCGCGGGACATTGCTCTATCAGAGGCGAGTCACGGAAGGCTTCACATAGCGCACGTTAGTACCCGTGGCGCGGTAGAGCTTATAAGAGCCGCAAAGAAAAGAGGCGTGAATGTTACGGCCGAGGCAACACCTCATCATCTTTTTCTCAGCGACACCGTGGTCAAGGGCTACGACACGGATGCCAAGATGAACCCGCCCCTCCGGAGTGACGAGGATATAAAGGCATTACGGAAAGCACTGAAGGACGGCACCATTGATTGCATAGCAACGGATCACGCCCCTCACTCATCCATCGAGAAGGACGTTGAGTTCGATTGTGCCGCATTTGGTGTGGTGGGGCTGGAAACGGCACTCGCGCTTACACTTAAACTTGTTGATGAAAAGGTACTCACCTTGAACGAGGCCATAAGCCGCCTTACAAGAGACCCTGCGCGCATATTCAATATAGCGGGCGGCTCGCTAAAACTTGGAGGCACGGCGGATATAACGATCGTTGATCTGAAGAAGAAATGGACGGTGGAGCCGGAGAGCTTTTTCAGCAAAGGACGCAACACACCCTTCAAGGGCTGGGAGCTAAAGGGCAAGGTCGAGAAAACACTCGTAGGCGGCAATGTCGTTTATGATAGTAGTGAGGTGGAGCGTTAGGCATGGAAGATAAAAAAGCAATACTTGTTTTAAGTGACGGCACTGTATTTGAGGGCACCGCGTTGGGTGCTTCGGGCGAGGCTTCGGGAGAGGTGGTCTTCAACACATCCCTCACGGGTTATCAGGAGATAATCACCGACCCGTCATACAAAGGCCAGATGGTCACGATGACATACACCGAGCAGGGCAACTATGGACTTAACTTGGAAGACATAGAGAGCAAGGGCCCGTGGGTCGAGGGCTTTATAGTCAAGGAAGCGTGCCCATACCCGAGCTCATGGCGTAACAAAGAAACGGGCTTTATACTCGACGGCTACCTGAAGAAGCATAACATCGTCGGCATAAGCGGCATCGACACGCGCGCTCTCACCAGGAAGCTACGCATTGACGGCTCAATGGACGGCGTCATATCAAGCGTTGACTTTGATCTCGAGTCATTATTCGATAAAGCAAAAAATGTTCCTTCAATGGCGGGGCGTGATCTTGTTAAAGAGGTCACATGTTCCGAGAAGTACGATTGGAGCCAGGGGCTATGGGACATTGAGTCGGGCTATAAAGAAAAGAGCGGCAAAGGAAAACATAAGGTCGTTGCCATAGACTTTGGCATTAAGTTCAATATCCTGCGTCATCTTGTGGATGCGGGATGCGATGTCACGGTCGTGCCGGCCAGCACATCGGCCGAAGAGATAATGGAGATGAAACCCGACGGGGTCTTCTTAAGTAACGGCCCGGGCGATCCCGAGCCGATTACGTACGCGCAGGAGACTATCAGGAGCCTTATAGGCATGCTTCCGATATTCGGCATCTGCCTTGGGCATCAGCTCCTTTCCATAGCGCTCGGAGCAAGGACATATAAACTTAAGTTCGGCCATCACGGAGGGAACCAGCCCGTCAAGGACCTGACAACGCATAAGGTTGAGATAACGAGCCAGAACCACTGCTTTGCGGTAGAGCCTCTTTCAATGGACAAGGAGGGGAAGGTCCTCGCGAAGATCACGCACATAAACCTTAACGACAAGACCGTCGAGGGCATAGCCGACATGAAGCGAAAATTCTTCAGCGTCCAGTACCACCCCGAGGCAAGCCCCGGCCCGAATGACGCGAGGTATTTGTTCGAACGTTTTACAAAGATGATGGGATAGTTATGAGCGACGAGGAGAAAAAAGAAGAAACCAACAAGCTTGTTGATTTTATTAAGAAACATATTACGTGGATTTTTATTGTAGTAATTCTTTTTTGGATTATTTCTTTTATAGTTGCACTTCGTGGCGATGTTAATAGCAGGGGTACCTTTGGTGATGCGTTTGGCAGTGTAAATGCACTTTTTTCTGGTTTAGCTTTTTTAGGTATTATTTATGCCATTATACTTCAGCAGGGTGAATTGAAGTTACAGAGAAAAGATCTTGAGTTGACAAGAGATGTTTTGTCAAAGCAGGAAGAGCAATTAACAAAGCAAGCCGAGACCATAGATAAGCAAAGATTTGAGAACACCTTTTTTCAACTTATTAGTCTGCG
>DAOVXI010000059.1 GCA_030636245.1 Deltaproteobacteria bacterium | reverse complement strand
GTCGAGCAGGCAAGAGAAGCGCAAAAAGAGCGTTTTAAAGGTGCCGGCATAAAGAATGTTTACTCGAACTCGCAGATGAGCTCACGTCATATAAAAGAGTTCTGCGTGCTTGATAAGGACGGTGAAGCTTTGCTCGAAAAAGCCATTGACCGTTTCGGTCTGTCAGCGAGGGCGTATACAAGGGTGCTTAAACTTGCAAGGACCATAGCCGATCTTGAAGCTTCAGCAGGAATTCAGAAACAACATATATCGGAAGCTATACAGTATCGTACACTGGATAGAGATAAGTTTTGATGAAGGGGAATGATTTGGAGAATAAGGAGAGCCTGAGTTTCAACAATAATGAGCTTAGGGCCAGATATAAAGTTTCAGTCGTTATAAGTGCAGCTATGATAATGAGCATACTTGTCTATGCGCTGGTTGTTGAGATACTTGATAGGTCTACAGGAACTTTCCTAGAGCCATTGCCGCTTGACAGTGTGATCACCCTAAGGTACGTATTCCTGGCCGCGGCTTTCTTATTGTTCATGATGACAAAATTCATAAGGAAGGCTATTGTAAAAAGGGTGGATAAGAACGCGAAAGACAAGAGTGCCTCTATTGATGTGATATTTAGGGCTTCTATCATAGCTTCGGCACTTGCGGATATTCTCTCATTCTTCGGCTTGGCCCTTTTCTTTATAACCGGCGACAGGGTGGACTTCTATGTTTTTGGTGCCATATCTCTCATCGCCTCTATTCTTTACTTTCCCCGCTACAACAACTGGCTTGAGTGGGCCGGTGCCAACAGAAAAAACTTTTCCCTTTAATCGTTACCTCAATTGAAAAGATACTTAAGCAGTGATAATATAATATGATGGATTATATCTATTTGGATAATGCGGCAACGAGCTTTCCTAAGCCGGAGAGTGTTTTGGTAGAGGTTGCCGATATAATGAGAACCCGAGGTGGCAACCCCGGTCGTGGCTCGCACAGGCTTTCCATCGAGGCTTCGCGTGTCATATTCTCTACGCGCGAAGCTCTGGCTAAACTCCTGAATGCCCGGGACGCGACAAGGATAGCATTTACAAAGAACGCAACCGAGGCGATAAACATTGTTCTTAAAGGCCTGCTTCAATCGGGCGACCACGTTGTGACGTCCGCCTTTGAACATAATAGCGTTGCACGGCCTCTTAAGGCCCTTGAGGGCAGAGGGGTAGAGGTGAGTTACCTTAAAGGTGATACGCCGGGGTTTGTTACCCCTAAAGAGGTGCTTGGGGCGTTAAGGGAAAATACAAAGCTTGTAACCATTGTGCACGGCTCGAATGTTTTTGGAACGATCCAGCCGATAGCAGAGATAGGGGCGGTATTAAAAGACAAGGATGTTGTCTTTATGACAGATGCCGCGCAGACAGTTGGCGCATTGAATGTTGATGTTGTTGAGATGAATGTAGATGTGCTTGTCGGCACAGGGCACAAGGCGCTTTTTGGCCCTCAGGGCACGGGCTTTCTTTTTGTGAGGGAGGGGCTTTCCGTCCCTCCGCTTATTGACGGGGGCACCGGAGAGGTGGATGAGGCGATACTTATGCCTGACGTTTATGAGGGGGGCACTATGAACACCCCCGGTATTGGCGGGCTTGGAGCAGGGATCAACTTCGTAACGGAAACTGGTATTGAGAAGATAAGGGCGCATGAGGTTTCCTTACTGCGTAGACTTATCAGCGGACTGAGTGAGATAGATGGCGTTAGTATCATCGGTCCGATGGAGGCGGAGGAACGAGTGGCTCTCCTTTGTTTTAATATTGATGGTCATGACCCGCAGGAAGTCGGGGTTACGCTGGATGAGAAGTATGCGCTTCTTACGCGCTCCGGCATACACTGCTCACCGGGTGCCCACAGAACAGCCGGTTCTTTCCCATTGGGGGCAATAAGGGTAAGTCCTGCCTACTTCAACACGGAAGAAGAGATGGATACATTTATCAATGCTGTAAAAGAGATAAGTAAAGGCGGCATATAAGATGCTAACCCTCGGCATAGAATCATCGTGTGACGACACATCGTGTGCTGTTCTTAAAGATAAGGACGAGGTGCTCTCATGTGTTGTCTCATCTCAGGATGATATCCACTCGCTTTACGGCGGTATAGTGCCGGAGCTTGCTTCACGTAGGCATATTGAGATGGTCGTGCCGGTCGTGGAGGAGGCGCTTAAGAGAGCAGGCGTTGGAATTACAGATATCGGCGCAATCGCTGCGACACGAGGGCCGGGACTTGTCGGTTCGATCCTGATAGGGCTTAACTTTGCAAAAGCGGTCGCGTATGCGCACAAGCTGCCGCTTATCGGTGTAAACCACCTTGAAGCTCATGCACAGGCGGCCTTCTTAAAGGATAAGGACGGCGCGGGTGCAACCACACCGGAGTTCCCGTTCATAGCTCTTATCGTATCCGGCGGTCATACCTCTCTTTTGTATGTGACCGATCATACAAGCTATGAACTACTGGGGCAGAGCCGTGACGATGCGGCAGGTGAGGCATTTGATAAGGTAGCAAAACTACTCGGACTCGGCTATCCCGGAGGTGTCGCCATAGATAGACTTTCAAAGGGAGTTGATCCGGGGCTGGTGGAGTTTAAGAGACCGATCATAAGTAAGGGGAATCTTGAGTTCAGTTTTAGCGGTATCAAGACAGCCGTGCTTACATATCTAAAAAAGAATAACATAGAAAAAGAAGATCTGAGTGAAGATGTCATTGCCCCGATCGCCTCAGGGTTTCAGGAGGCGGCCGTGGACGTCTTGGTGAAGAAATGCGTATGGGCAATGGAGGCTAAATATACCGACAACCTCGTCATATCAGGCGGGGTTGCCTGCAACAGCAGGCTAAGAGAAAAGCTTTCCCTCTTGAGCGAAAAAGAGGGCTTTAAGTTCTTTGCTCCTCCGCCAAGGTACTGCAGCGACAACGCCGCCATGATAGCTTTCCTTGGAGGCCAAATGCTTAGCGCTGGTGATGAGTCAGGGCTTGACCTTAACGCGACACCGGATTTTCTATCTTGAGTGATACTATGAGTACCCAGAGGGTAAGAGCTAAGAAAAGGTTTGGCCAGAACTTTCTTATTGATAAGAATATAATAAGGAAGATAATCCGTGGCGCGGGAGAGCTTAAGGGTAGAAGTGTTCTTGAGGTCGGCCCCGGCACGGGAATGCTAACGGAGGCTTTGTTGGACGAAGGCGCTCTCGTTACCGCGATAGAAGTAGATAAAACACTCATTGAAAAGCTGAAAGAAAATTTTAAGGACAGGGATGACCTTACTGTCATATGCGGTGACGTGTTGAAGCTTGAGTTTGAAGAGCTGCCCATGAAGGCCCCCATAAAGGTCGTAGCCAACCTGCCCTATAATATTTCAGGCCCGCTTATTGAGAGATTCGTCAGGAACAAGGGATTCTTTGAGAGCTTTACTGTGATGCTCCAAAAAGAGGTCGCAAAGCGCATTGCCTCAAAGCCGGGTACCAAGGATTACGGATATTTGAGCGTCATGGTGCAAACGTATATGGATGCGAAGTTGCTTTTTGATGTAGCGAGAACCTGTTTCAGACCTGTGCCTGATGTTACCTCAAGTGTGGTATCGATGGTGGTAAAGGAAAAGCCTTATTTAAGCGACACCGTACCTTATGATTTTTATAAGTCAGTCGTAAGAGCGGCTTTCGCAACACGTAGAAAGACCATAATTAATTCCTTTAAGGGCAGTGGTTTTGATGTAGAGATGGTGCGTGACGCTCTCAAGTGCTGCGGGATCGATGAGGGGCTAAGGGCTGAGACCCTGAGTGTTGAGCAGTTTTGCTCGCTGGCAAAGGCCTTGAAAGAGGGTGAAAGCCATAAGCACTCATAACATATTGTGAGGCTTGACTTTTTTCCTCTGCATGCGATAATTTATAGGTGCAAACTTCAGTATGGATAAATCGAGATATATCGCACTAGAGGGCCCGATCGGGGTTGGGAAGAGCACCCTTGCCAAGCTTTTGGCTGAAGAGCTTGGGGGTACTACCCTGCTTGAGGAGGTTGAGGACAATCCGTTTCTTGAGAAGTTCTACGGAGATGTGAAGAAGTTCGCTTTTCAGGCGCAGACCTTCTTTCTCTTAAGCAGGTATCAGCAGCAGATGGAGCTTAACCAGAGGGATCTTTTCAGTAACTCGGTCGTCTCGGATTATCTCTTTGCCAAGGACAGGATATTTGCTTACCTGAACCTTGATGAGAATGAACTTGCTCTTTATGAGCAGATATACAGGCTCCTTGACGCGCAGCTTCCGAAACCGGACCTTGTGATATACCTTCAGGCCTCCAAGGAGGTTCTTTTTGAGAGGATCAGGAAACGCAATATAGGTTATGAGCGCAACATAAGTGAAGAGTATATAGACCGCTTGGCGGATGCCTATAATAAGTATTTTTTCTATTACTCGGACACACCGCTATTGGTGGTGAACACAACCGAGATCGATTTTGTAGATAACCCCTTGGACCTAGCTAACCTTGTAAAGGAGGTAAGGTCAATTAAGGGGGGGACGCAGCATTACATACCGCTTGGATCCAAAGATTAGTATCTCTTAGGAGTAACGGACCGGGACGGAAAGCTATAGCACTGGTTATGATAGATGATCTTTAAGCTCGTCTGCGCGTATCCATTTAGCCTTCCGTTGTTAATACAAACAGGAAGGTTTTTTTATTTTCGGCTATGAAGAAGATCAGGGTGACAGATATAATAAGAATGAAGGAAGAGGGCGCATTGATACCCGTGTTGACGGCGTACTCATATCCGATAGCCGCCATAGAGGATAATGTCGGCATACCGCTTATCCTTGTAGGTGACAGCGTGGGAATGGTCGAGGCGGGCTACGACTCCACGGTCCCCGTGACCGTTGATGAGATGATATATCACACAAAGGCCGTCGTTCGTGGTGTAAAGAAAGCTCTGGTCGTAGCTGATATGCCTTTTCTTTCGTATCAGACAAGCACCAGGGATGCGATATTCAACGCAGGCAGGCTACTTAAAGAGGGCGGAGCCGAAGCCGTTAAGGTGGAGGGCGGAAGAAAAGCCGTTGAGACGATAAAGGCGCTTATTGATGCGGAGATCCCTGTCATGGGTCATATCGGGCTTACCCCTCAGTCAGTGCACAAGCTTGGCGGTTACAAGGTTCAGGGAAAGGCGGATAAAGAGGCAGAGGCATTAAAGATTGATGCCCTTGCCATAGAGGAAGCGGGTGTCTTCTCCATGGTGCTTGAGGCTATCCCGAGCGAGCTCGCGGGAGAGATAACCGCCTCACTTAAGGTTCCTACCATTGGAATAGGGGCCGGCCCGGATTGCAGCGGTCAGGTGCTTGTGATAAACGACATACTGGGCCTCAGCGTGGAGAAGGATTCCAAGGCTCCAAGGTTCGTAAAAAAATATGCCGATCTGAATAGTGTCGTTACAGAGGCTGTAAAAAGTTTCAGCGATGATGTTAGTAAAAAGCGTTTTCCGGATAAGGAACACAGCTACTAATGGATATTATTAGGGATGTATCCGCGATGAAGGCCTTTGCCAGGAATGCCGCAGCAGAGGCTAAAAGCATAGGGCTTGTTCCTACCATGGGCTTTCTTCACGAAGGGCATATAAGCCTTGTTCGTACTGCGAGAAAAGTGAGTGAGGTTGTTGTTGTCAGTATATTCGTAAACCCAACTCAGTTCGGAGAACGTGAGGACCTTGACAGTTATCCGAGGGATGAGAAGAGAGACCTTGATATACTTGAAAAAGAGGGTGTTGATGTGGTTTTTTGTCCCGTCCCGGATGAGGTTTACTCGAAGGGACACGTTACTTTTGTTGAAGTAGGCGGGATAAGTGATAAGCTCTGCGGAGGCTCCCGTCCCGGGCATTTTCGAGGGGTCGCGACAGTGGTGCTGAAGCTGTTTAATATCATAAGGCCAGACAAGGCATTCTTCGGCTTAAAGGATTATCAGCAACAGCTTGTAATTAGACGCATGGTCACAGACCTTGATCTTGACGTTGAGATATTAAGCCTACCGACGGTAAGGGAAGATAGTGGGCTGGCCTTAAGCTCAAGAAATAGCTATCTTGATGAGAATGAGAGGCTGGCGGCAGAGGTGATCCCCTCCGCCTTTACAGAGGCAAGGCGGCTTTTTGCCGAGGGGGAGCGCAGCAGCGGTAAAATTATCGAGAAAATGAAGAAAATCATGGATTCAGAGCCCCTGGTCGTGTTAGATTATCTGCGGCTCTGTAATAAAGAAACACTTGTGGATTTGGATGAGGTGGAGGAAGGTCGATCTATCCTGGCCATTGCGCTAAGGATAGGTGAGACCAGGCTGATAGACAATACAGAGCTGTAGTACAAAGCAAGAAGGAGAGAAGTAAAGATGCAGAGAACCATGTTAAAGAGCAAGATACACAGAGCAACGGTTACGGACGCGAACCTTGATTATGAAGGAAGCATCGCGATCGATACGGCCTTGATGGAGACCGCCGGCATTTTGCCTTTTGAAAAGGTAGAAATATACAATATCACCAACGGCAATCGTTTCTCTACATATGCCATAGAAGGGGGCAGGGACTCAGGCGAGATCTGCATAAACGGCGCCGCCGCACACCTGGCCAAAAAAGGTGATATAGTTATTATCGCTACATATGGTGTCTTTGAAGAGAGTGAGGTTCCCGGATTCGCGCCGGTCCTTGTTTATGTTGATGAAGCCAATAATGTAAAAAGGATAGGCTCGGCCATAGCCGCTAAAGTATGAAAAAACTCATTAAAAGATACTTTATAACAGGACTTCTGATACTCGTACCACTGTATATTACGGGTTATGTGCTGCTCCTTATTGTCGGGTTCATGGACTCTTTACTTAAGTTCCTTCCGGAAGTTATAAGGCCGGAAACCTACCTGCCATTCCATGTGCCAGGGCTTGGTATTATAGTTACCATAGTTGTTGTTTTTTTAGTAGGCGTTCTCGGTGCTAACTTTTTTGGCAAAAGACTTATTCGGATCGGTGAGTGGTTCCTTTCTAAGATACCTCTTATCCGTTCTGTCTATAAGGCCAGTAAGCAGTTTTTGGAGACTTTTTTCTTAAAGGATCAGGAGGACGGGTTCAGAAAAGTTGTTCTCTTGGAGTATCCTCGGCGAGGCATGTACGGCTTTGGTTTTGTTACAGGCAAGACCAGGGGAGAGGTTCAAAGATTAACCGGCGAGAATACCATAAATGTTTTTATTCCTACCACCCCGAACCCTACCTCCGGCTTTTACTTCGCGGTGCCTGAGAAGGAGCTTACGCCTCTCAATATGACGGTTGAGGAAGCTTTTAAGATGATAATGTCCGGCGGAATGGTCATGCCGGAAGAGCTTGCTGACAAGATAGACGAATCCGGTAAGATAATTGACGAGTAAGCACCATAAAAACATACTACATGATGAGGAGTAAAGTGAAGAGATGGCAAAGCTAACGGCAAGTGAGAAAGAAAAATGTATCAATACTTTGAGGTTTGTCTCGGCGGATGCTGTTGAGAAGGCAAATAGCGGTCATCCCGGGATGCCCATGGGGGATGCGGCCATGGCCTTTACCCTTTGGAGTGAACATCTAAACTTTAATCCCAAAGAGACCAATTGGCACGGCAGGGATCGCTTTGTGCTCTCCGCCGGACACGGCTCAATGCTTCTTTATTCGCTGCTCCACTTAAGCGGTTATGATATCTCACTTGATGATCTCAAGAATTTTCGCCAGTGGGAAAGCCCCACCCCGGGACACCCGGAATATGATCTAAAAAGGGGCGTAGAGACCACAACAGGTCCTCTGGGTCAGGGTTTTGCCACAGGAGTGGGAATGGCTCTTGCTCAGAAGTATCTCTCCATGCGTTTTGATAAGCCGGATTACCCGCTCTTTGATTACAATATTTTTGCCATTACAAGTGACGGCGACTTAATGGAGGGCATATCAAGCGAGGCCGCCTCCACCGCGGGTCATCTTGGACTTGGCAGCATTGTGTACCTTTACTCTGCCAATAAGATAACCATCGAAGGTTCGACCGACCTTGCGTTCACAGAGGATGTTGAAAAGCGCTTTAAGGCATTTAACTGGCATGTGCTTAAGGTTGACGGGAATGATACGGAAGCCGTGAGCAAGGCCATCAGGAAGTCTAAAAAAGTTACGGATAAGCCATCACTCATAATCGCAAGGACCCATATTGGTTTTGGCAGTCCCAATAAGCAGGATACCTCAGGGGTGCACGGTTCGCCACTCGGTGCTGATGAGCTTAAGGCCTCAAAGGAGAAGATGGGCTGGCCCGTAGAGCCTTCGTTCCACATACCGGATGAGGTAAGGGATATATTTGAAAGCTGCGCCAAGAAGGGTAAGAGACACTTTAATAAGTGGAGCAAGCTCTTTAAGGCCTATTGTGTTATGCATGAAAAGGAAGGCGAGGAGCTTAAGAGGTACTTTGACGGTAATGTAACCGAGCTTCCTGAAGACTTACCTTCATTCGATCCGAAGGACGGCGGTGTTGCTACAAGGAGCGCTTCTGGTAAGTTCCTGAATGCTGTTGCAAAGCATCTGCCGTTCATGCTTGGCGGCTCGGCTGACCTTGCTCCTTCGAACAACACTTCTTTAAATGACCTGGGCAACCTTCAGAAGGAAACACTTGGGCAGAATATTCATTACGGCATAAGGGAACACGCTATGGGCGCGATTAT
>DAOVXI010000022.1 GCA_030636245.1 Deltaproteobacteria bacterium | reverse complement strand
AGAAGACAACGAATACGACGATACCGGCGAGAACCCTGGGGCCGATCTCTATCAACTGAGATAACAAATTATGAGTTCCGTTTTCCATGACTTGAATGATGATAAGTCTTAAGGCACGGAGTTGTCAACCGTATTGTTAAAAGAAGTAGACGAGGGTCACTCTCACGCTTGAGTCCCTGTGGTACAGATAGGTGATGTCATTCTTGTCCGGGTTGGTGAATGCGTAGAGCTCGAGGCTTATGCGAAGAGAATCGGTTATTCGGCGGCTACCCTCCATAAAAATGGAGCCCGCGGTAGTGTCGAGGTCCTTTATGTATCCGACGAGCAGCTCTGTTCCGTTAATGTCGTTCATTGCTAGCCTCAAGCCAGTCATTATGTCGTCCTCAAAAGGAGGTGCCGTGAGGTCGTCTTTTCTGTCATCAAATAAATACTCCGCAAGTACACCAAGCTCCATCCCTTTAAGCCACGGCCCTGAGAAGGTATACTCAAAGCCGGTCGTGGCCGCGAAGTGTTCCTCCGTATGGACGCCCTTTACATAGATGGCCTCCAGCTTCAGGATCAATGACCCTGTCACATAGAGCATATCCACTCCGCTCTGGTTGACCACAAAGTAATATGGAAAGAGAACAAGCTCGCCTTTATCATTGAAGCCGGGAATGAATAAAGGCTCTCTTTGCGTGCCGTGAAAGTAAGAGAGTCCGATGTCTATCGGGCCAAGAGAGTTTGTGTATCTTGCGGCAAACTCAGTGTATCTTTCCTTCTTTGAGTTTTCATATATCGGGTTATCCGTATCGACAACCAGGGGTGGCCTCAGGCGTCCTTCCTCGCCTGGGAATGTTCTTTCACGGAAGAGCGGCATAACAAACAAACCGATATCTCCAAAACCCGTAAAGGCGTTTATCCTGAGCATGGGTTGTCCGAGCTTGTCCTCGCCGTCAGCTGACTCAACAAGGTCGGTCTGGTTTATAACGTCAACAAGGTGTTGGCTCTCGGTCACTCCCCAAAACTCTTTACCAAACCCGACCCCTACGTCATATGTATCCTTTGCGTAAAGGAGCATTGCTTCGCGTAGATCAAAGTGGGTGCGTTCGCTGTCTGCCGAGTCATAGCGAAAGAAAGGCCTAAGGGTGAAGCTAAGATCATCCTTTAGCTCAAAGTAGAGCTCCGGCTCGATAGAGAAGCTCATCGAACCGTCTTTTTGATCGGGATAGAGTGCTTCGTGAACGTAATGAGTATAGCCCAGGGTGGCGTTGCCTCTATGCTCGAGCGCAGAGGCGCTTGTTGCGTGGAAAAACAAGACTAGAAGTAAGCATATAATAAAGTTGAGTTTAAATTTAAAAATCATTATCTCGCGCGCTTGAGGCTTGCCTGTGTGAAGTCCTTATCAGTAAGCCCGGTTTTGAACTCGTAAGACGTAATGGTAAGCATTGTGGACTTTCCTGTCTGCAGGTTCTGCATCTCAAGGGTCAGGGCACGCCAGTACTTCCCAAGATATAATTTATAATTTGAGAAAGTCAGTGTCTTAAGATGCGAGTTTTTTCTGTCATAGAACTCGGTCTTTGCCGTGCGATACTCCACCTTGTCTATCCAGCTTATGATGCGTGTATAACCTGAGTTTTTCTCAAGCGGGAAGCTCACGGTAACAAAACAGCTCTGGCCTTCAAACTCGGCTGTGGGGCAGGGTTCGTCACGTAGCCATTTGTAGCTGTATTTTTCCAGCTCACGGCCGCCCATGTCCTCGAAGCTGAACTCGCTGCCCATAAAGGAGCCGGACTTGTTCGAGCTGCTTATACGCTTAACCCTCTTCAGTGCCGGAAGGTAAAGCCACTGTTCATCGTCACGGTCCTTGTGTCCGAATGTTAGCATGGCCGTGCCCCTAACGTCCTTTGGGTTATCGAATATGGAGATGCTCTTGTCCCCGTCGCCTTCCACCTCAAAAGCCTTCATGCGCATTCTGCGTTTGCTTTCCTTGCCGTGCTTGTTCTTGAGAACCATGAGAAGCTCCGAGGTGGAATCTCCGTAGCCTGTCGCACGCTTGTCGCCTTCCATCGCTATCTCCAGACCCTTCTCCTCAGGGCTCTGGGCAATAGAGTCGGTGGATGTGTAACCCAGGATAAAGACGGTTATGAGCAGTGAGTAAAAAAGTTTATTCATCTCTCCTCCAAAAAAAATAGTGTTAAGCTTTTTTCTTATCAAGCCATATGAGTATAGCCGGCAGAAAGAGGAAATCGGTTATGAGCGCGAAGCCCAGGGCGAAAGCCGTAAGTATGCCCATGGATTCGTTTACCTTAAAGCCTGAGAATGTAAGTATAACAAAACCGCATATCAGTATCAAAGATGTTATTGTTATGGCGGTGCCGACCGTTGAGAAGGAATAGACTATGGCTTCCGCCGCGTTCTTGCCGTGTTCACGCCTTGCCCTTATGTACTTCGAAAGAAAATGTACCGTGTCGTCAACGATGATGCCGAGGCTTATGGCCGTGACAACGGATACGGCAAGCCCTACCTCCTTATAGGTAAGGCCCCATAACCCAAAAGCCATGCTTGCGGGAAGAAGGTTGGGGATAAGGCTTATAAGGCCTATCCTGACGCTACGCAGCGCTATTATGAGTATGATCGAGATGAGAGCCAGCGCAATGGAGGTGCCCCATAGCATGCCGTGGATGTTCCTCTCGCTTATGTGCGCGAACATGAGAGAAAGTCCGGTGGCGGTTGATGACAATCCTTTTGGTGAGTTTTCATCAAGCCACTTGTTTCCCTTCTCCTCAAGCTCTCTTAACTCCCCGGCCGTGCCGGTAAGGAAGACCGTAAGTCTTGTTGAGCTTTTGTCGACATCTATCCTGTTGTTAAGGTCAAGGCCGTAGGGGAGGCTCATCTCATAGAGGAGCATGTACTGGGCGGCAAGCTCTCTGCTTTCCGGTATGCTGTAAAACTCAGGGTCGTCGCCGTGCATGGTCTTATTAAGCTTCTTATATATATTGGTTATAGGATATGTATTTATGACCTCAGGTTGCTCATTCCACCAGTTGGAAAAGGCTTCTACCCGTTCGAGGTACTCAGGCTCATTTATGCCACCTTCTTCGCCGGAGGGTATGGAGTACTCGATCAGGTCAAAACCGGTCACACCGCTATCCATCGCGAGTTCCGTGGCGACCCTTACCTTGTTCTCCTCTTCAAAGTACTCAAGGAAGTTGTCATCAAGTTCTATCTTTGAGATGCCGACGACGAGAACCACCAAGGCTATGAATATCGATACGAAGAGCTTATTCTTATTTCGTACGACAAAATTTCCGAAAACGTCGAGCTTGAGTACATCCGCCAAAGAGAACCTCGCCTTGACGGGAAGCACACACATCAGTGAGGGCAGAAGAAGTACGGAGTAGAAAAATGCCAGCATGACACCTATGGCGGCTATATTGCCGAGGTCCCTGAAGGGAGGCGCGTCGCTTGAGTTCATGGATAAAAACCCTATGGCGGTCGTGATACTCGTAAGGAATATCGGGTGCAGGTTTATCCTGAGAGACTCCTTGATCGCGGCCCTCTTCTCCGCACCGTGTGTCATCTCATGGAACATGGTCGAGAGAAAATGCACACTGTCGGCAACGGCCAGCGTAAGAACGATCACGGGGGCCATGGCCGAGGGGCTCGTTACCTTTATGCCCAGATATGCGGAGATGCCGAGCGCGGAGATGGAAGCGGAGACTATGACTATAAGTGTGGCGATGGTCGCCGTAATGGAGCGGAACGAGGCGTAAATTATACCTATCATGATAATGAACATCATAGGCATGAGTGTTTTAAAGTCTATCTCGCTCTGGTCGGAGAATGCATTGTCAAAGACAACCCCGCCCGTGAGCTTTACCTCGATCGATGGGTGTTTTTCATTTATCTTATCTCTCAGATCCCTTGAGGCGATCGTCACCTCACGCACAATGTCCTTATCATCGGGCTTTATTATCAGTATGTTTACCAACGTGACCGAGCCCGCCGGGTTTACGGTATTCTTTACGATACTGACATCGTTAAGTGCGATATTTTTTATCCGTAAGAGTTCTTCGTTACTAAGGGAAGAGGCGTTGGCGACAAGGTCTCTGACTATAAGGTCGTCGCCCTCAGCCGTTGTGTGTTGGTAGTTCGTCAGGGAGTCAACACGCGTGGAAAAGGGGAGCTGCCAGGATCGTTCGGTCAGCTCTTCTATCGCGGTCAAGACTTCTTTTGAGAAGATATTATCGTCTTTGGCTTTTACGACAAAGAGTACATTGTCCTCACGGTTATAGGTGTTCTCAAGTTCGTCAAGCGCCTGAAGCTGGGGGTTTTCCGGGCTGAAAAATACCCTGCCGTCGTTCTCAAAGCCGAGCCTTGTCATTCCATAGCTCGTGGCTATGATAAAGGCTACTGAGGCTATGATGACTAGCCAGCGATTTTTTACGACCCAGTTTCCGTAGTTCATGATAAATGACCGATCAAGGTCACATTTTATCATAAGGGGTACGTGTCGGTCAAAATTAATCAAGGTTTTTGGGCATATTGCTTGATAGTGGGGGGATAAACGTATACAATATGCTGGATAAGGTTACATACAAGGGAGAGGTATGGCGAAGGATTTTTTAAAAGAACTATCGAAGCGGCCGCTCGTATTCGACGGCGCCACCGGAACGATGCTCCAAAGACTGGGGCTTAAGGCAGGCGGCTGTCCGGATGAGCTGGCGCTTACCGAGCCGGATATGGTAAGGAAGGTGCATCAGGCCTACGTTGATGTCGGCTCCGATATTATTACGACAAACACCTTTGGCGGAAGCAGGATCAAGCTTAAGGAGTATGGCCTTGGCTCGCCTGAGAAGGTACGTGAGCTGAACATCGCCGCGGCACGCATAGCAAAAGAGGTTGCCGGTAAAGACGTTTTTGTCGCCGGATGCTTAGGGCCCACAGGCAAGTTCCTCCGTCCTGTCGGAGAGCTTGAGTTTGATGAGACTTTGGATGTATTTACCGAGCAGGCAGCGGCTTTAAAGGAAGGCGGAGCCGACCTTTTTCTTATAGAGACGGTCATGGATGTAAAGGAACTCCGAGCCGCCACGATCGCCGCAAAAGAGGTAGGGCTTCCTGTTGTAGCCACGATGACATTTGATGAAACAATGAGAACGGTGCTTGGCACCTCTCCTGAGGCCTTTGCCGTAACGGGTTCGGCCCTTGGGCTCTCGGCGCTCGGTGCCAACTGCTCGCTCGGGGTCGAGGGGATATACAAAGCGCTCGAGGTTATGAGCCGCTACACAACGGTGCCTCTTATGGCACAGCCCAACGCAGGGCTTCCTGTTTTAAAAGATGGGGAGACGATCTTTCCCGCAACCCCCGAAGAGATGGCCAATTACGTCCCACGCTTCGTAAGTGTCGGGGTAAGGATACTCGGAGGTTGCTGCGGAACAACGCCCGAACACATACAAAAGATGGGTGCTGACTTTAAGGCCCTTAAGACGGAGAAGCAGCCAAAGAAGAACTTTAATGTTATAAGTTCCCGCTCAGCTGTCTCGGCTTTCGGGGGAGACAACGCCGCGCTGATCATAGGCGAGCGCATAAATCCGACCGGAAGAAAAAAATTCGCCGCTGAGATAAAGGAAGAAAAGATCAAGACCATACGGACCGAAGCTCGCGAACAAACAGAGGCCGGAGCAACGGCGCTTGACGTAAACGTCGGCGTGCCTGATATTGATGAGGTAGCGGCGATGAAGCGTGCCGTGTTCTGCGTCAGCGAGAACTCGATCCTTCCCATAGTCGTTGATTCCTCGGATATAGCCGCTCTGGAAGAAGGGCTTAAGAGCGTGGACGGCAAGCCTCTTATTAATAGCGTAAGCGGTGAGGAGGCAAAGCTTGATAGCGTGTTGCCTCTCGCTAAAAGATACGGCGCCGCTCTTATAGGTCTTGCACTTGATGACGACGGAATACCGAAGACCGCCGAGGGAAGATTAAAGGTCGCGGAGAAGATACTCAAGCGTGCCGAGAAGATCGGTATTCCAAAGGAAGACCTCATAATAGATTGCCTGGCCATGACCATAAGCGCTGAGCCGGACAGCGCCAACGAAACGCTGCGCGCGATAAAGCTCATAAGGGAAGAGCTCGGTCTGTCGACCGCACTGGGTGTGAGCAACATAAGTTTCGGGCTTCCCTCGCGTGCCACGGTGAACTCGAACTTTTTTTCCATGGCCCTTGCCCATGGACTGGACGCAGCCATCGTAAACCCCAAGAACGAGATGATGATGGATGCCTATCACGCATCCATGGTGCTCCTTAATAAGGACGACCGGGCCGAGGGCTACATAGAACGCTTCAGGGACAAGAGTGGCAATGCTGCTGCCCCGACAAAGACAAAGAAAGAAGAGCCAAAGGATATAAGGAGCCGTCTTGCCCGCGCCATTGTTGAGGGCGACGAAGGCCATATCGTTGATCTTGTCGATGAGGCCTTGACCGAGGGACTAAGCCCCCTTGAGGTAAGCAATGAGGGGCTTATCATAGGACTGAATGAAGTCGGGGTGCTTTTCGGCTCCAACCGCTATTTTCTTCCGCAGGTAATCCTCTCAGCCGATACCATGAAAAAGGCCTTTACGCGCCTTAAGAAAGAGATGAAAGAATCGGGCGAAGAAAGCCTCGGTAAGGTCATAATGGCAACCGTTCAGGGAGACATACACGACATCGGGAAGAACATCGTCGCAACGCTCCTTGAGAACCACGGCTTTGAGGTCATAGACCTTGGCAAGAGCGTCCCGACCGAGAAGATAGTGGAGGAGGCTCTGCGCAGTAACGTTGATGTCGTGGGTTTGTCCGCTCTTATGACCACGACCGTTATGGAGATGGATAACGTGCTTAAGAAACTTAAAGAGGCGGGCGCCAGGTGTAAGACCATTGTCGGCGGTGCTGTCGTGACCCCGGAGTTCGCAAAGAAGATCGGCGCGGATGAATTTGGCGGCGAGGCAACGGTTGCCGTTGAGAGAATAAAGAAACTTGTTAAGGTCTGATAATTATTATTATCGAACCGTCAAGATATAACCTTTTAACATTACTTTACAGATAAAACTCAGGAGAGCTCTTGGAAAAGATAAAGATAGATTCCCTCTCATTTGGAGAGGGTTACGGCGTCGGACGTAGCGAGGGTAAGGTCGTCTTTGTGCCTTACGGCGTTCCCGGCGATGTGGTGACAGTAGAGATAACCGAGGAGAAGAAGCGTTACTCTATCGGTAAGATAATTGATATTGAGGAAAAGTCGCCTTTGAGGATAGAAGCGGCTTGTCGCTACTTTGGAGAGTGCGGAGGATGCCAGTGGCTTAATATCGGTTACGGGGATGAGCTTGAGTGGAAGGAAAAACTTGTTCGTGAAACCCTGGAGCGCCTCGGTGGAGTGGAGTGCGGAGAGATAGAGGTCTTCCGCTCCCCAAAGGAGCTTGGCTATCGCGCGAGAGCGACCTTTCACAGGCATGAAGGCAAGTTGGGTTACCACAAAAGGTCTTCGAACGAGATAGTAGAGATAGATAGCTGCCCGCTTCTTTGTGAAGAGTTGAACGCAACCCTTGAAGAGCTAAGGGCAATGAAGATCCCACGTGAGGTCACGACCATAGAGGTGGCCCATCTCGGCGGTAGCGTCGGGGTCGTCTTTAACGCAAAGGAGCTTAAGGGTGGTTTTAAGCCGGAGCCGACAGGCAGCATCTCAGGGGTTAAGGTTATAACCAAGAACAGGGCCGGCAGAAAAAAAGTCCTGTGGAAGAGCGGCGAGCAGGAGCTTAAGCAGGATGTCTTTGGTGTAACCGTCATAACCTCCCTCGGTTCATTCATGCAGGGCAACACGGAGCTTAATGAAGTTTTGGTCGGCTATGTAACGGAAGAGGCCGGTGAAGATAAAGAAGCCCTGGCGATCGATCTCTTTAGCGGCTCCGGAAACTTTGCCCTGACGCTGGCTAAGAAATTCAAAAAAGTTACGGCAGTAGAATCGGATAGCGCCAGTGTCGTGGTCGGAAGAAAAGGGTTGGCTCTGGCGGGTCTTGAGAACGTTAAATTTATTACGGGAAATGCCTATAAGGATGAATTCTACGATAAATGCAAAGACCTTGAAAAAGATGCTCCGGCTGTGGTAATATTAGATCCACCAAGAGGGGGCGCGGACGCAGCACTCGAGAAGGCTGCGGGGCTTGCGCCGGAGAAGATAATTTATGTTTCATGTAACCCCTCAACATTGGCAAGGGATCTGAGAAGATTGCCCGAGCTGGGGCTTAAGATAGACAAGATAGCTCTCTTTGATATGTTTCCCAGGACCTTTCATGTGGAGACGGTTGTGAGTATAAGCAGGGCCTGATAAAATTATTGTATGTAAGTTTTTTAACGCACCGCTTGGAGCGGGGCGTTTTATTTTTTTTAAAAGGAAAAACAAATGGAAGAACTACCTATAATTTCAAAACTTAAAGAGGACCTTAAGAAGGTCGAGCGTGAGCTTAGGGTTGATATACCCCTGGAGCTCCGTACGGCCGCCGCGCACGGCGACCTGAGCGAAAACTCGGAGTATGATGCCGCAAAGGAACGCCAGAGCTTTCTTCAGGCGCGTTTTATGCAGCTTAACGATCGTATCAACTCGCTTTCCTCGGTGAAGATCGAGAATATTCCGAAGGATAAGGTTGGCTTTGGCTCGCATATCTCGCTTGAGGACATAAACTCGGGCGACATGGTCAAGTATGAGCTCGTTACCCCGGAGGAGGTTGATCCCAAGATCGGAAAGATATCCATCAGCTCTCCCATAGGCAAGGCTCTTCTAAATAAGACGGAGGGCGATGAGGTATCCGTAAACCTTCCCACTGGCCTTAAGGAGTATGAGATTACCGAGTTCAAGACCATCCACGAGGTTATCTCGACAGGGAGCAAATAGCGAAGAGGCTAGGCGCAAAGAGCAAAGGTTATAACCTCCCTGTCCCGAAGATCGGCGGACAGGGTTTTTTGTTTCTTAAGATAAATGAGTTTAAAAATATCAAACCGTATGTTATTAATTAACATTCAATAAGAATACACTGTAAGGAGATCTTCCGGATCAAATGGATTATAAAGACACCCTAAACCTTCCCAAGACTGATTTTCAGATGAAGGCCGAGCTCTCAAAGAAAGAGCCGGAGATGCTTAAGCGTTGGGTCAAAGAGGGCCTTTATGAAAAGATGCTCGCCAAGGCCAAAACAATGGAGAGCTACACGCTCCATGACGGCCCGCCGTATGCCAATGGCCATATCCATATCGGTCACGCCTTAAACAAGATACTCAAAGACATTACTATAAAGAGCAACTTTCTTTCCGGGCGGGGAAGCAACTATGTTCCCGGCTGGGATTGTCACGGTCTGCCCATAGAGCTGCAGGTAGAGAAAAATCTCGGCGATAAGAAAGACGAGATGACAAAGGCGGATATAAGAAGGCGCTGCAGGAAGTACGCCGAGAAGTTCGTTGATATTCAAAGGGAAGAGTTCAAGAGGCTCGGCATCGTAGGCCGATGGGACGAGCCCTACCTTACCATGAATTATAAGTACCAGGCCTCCGTGATGCGCGAACTCGGACGGGTGCATGAAGAGGGTTTGATATACAAAGGTAAAAAACCCGTGCATTGGTGCGCGTCATGCCAGACAGCGCTTGCAGAGGCCGAGGTGGAGCACGCGGACAAAACCTCTCCGGCTGTTTTCGTTAAGTTCAAGGTAAGCGAGGGCAAGGGTAAGCTTAGTGGTAAGGATGCCTTTATAGTCATCTGGACAACAACGCCGTGGACGCTTCCGGCAAACCTCGCGATAGCCGTTCACGCTGACGTTACATATAAGCTGGTCAAGACCCCCATCGGAACACTCGTCATAGCCGAAGATCTTGTTGAAAGCTGCATGGAGCGTTTCAATGTAACGGAGTTTTCTATTGGAGACTCCGTCAAGGGCTCTGAGATCGAAGGCACGGTATGCGCCCATCCTTTTATAGATAGAACCTCAACCGTCTACACCGCGGATTTCGTAACGACCGAGGCCGGCACGGGTTGTGTGCACATAGCGCCCGGCCATGGTCATGATGATTATCAGCTTGGGCTTAAGCACGGACTTGATGTTTATGCGCCGGTGGACAACAAAGGTCTTTTCACAAAAGACTTTCCCGAGTTTGAAGGCAAGTTCGTCTTCAAGGCCAATAAAGATATAATAGAGTTACTCAAGGATAAGGACGCGCTGGCGGGCTCCTATGAGTTTGAGCATTCATACCCCCATTGCTGGAGATGTAAGAGAGCGGTTATCTTCCGTGCCACATCTCAGTGGTTCGTCGCGATGGACGAGGGCGGACTACGTAAGAACGCGCTCAAGGCCATTGACGACGTTAAGTGGATCCCCTCGTGGGGCAGGGACAGGATGTACTCCATGATAGAGAGCCGCCCGGATTGGTGTTTGTCCAGACAGAGAGCGTGGGGCGTGCCCATACCGGCGCTTACGTGCAAGAGCTGTAATGAAAGTTTTTTAAGTGTGGAGCTGATAGAAAAACTTGCCAATGACTTTGAAGAGGAAGGCGCGGACATATGGTTCGAGCGTGAGTTGAAGGACCTCTTGCCCGAGGGGCTTAACTGCGGCTGCGGCGGCTCTGAGTTCATAAAGGAAGAGGACATACTTGATGTCTGGTTCGACTCGGGCATAAGTTTTTCTGCCGTGCTTGAAAAGGAGGAAGAGCTTAAGGAGAAGGCTGATCTTTATCTCGAGGGAAGCGATCAGCACAGGGGTTGGTTCCACTCCTCGCTTCTTGCAAGTGTAGCGACGAGAAAGAGCGCACCATATGACGCTGTTCTGACCCACGGCTTTGTTGTTGACGGCAAGGGAAAGAAGATGAGCAAGTCCACGGGAAATGTCATAAGCCCTGATGACGTCATAAAAAAATACGGAGCCGAGGTCCTGAGGTTATGGGTCGCCAGCGAGGATTACCGCGACGACATACGCATTTCCGATGAGATACTAAAGCGCCTGAGCGAAGCCTATAGAAGGATACGCAACACCCTACGCTACATACTCGGCAACCTGAGCGACTTTGATCCGGCAAAGGACATGGTTGCGTACAGCGAACTGACTGAGCTTGACAGGCTCACATTAAGCAAGCTTAGCGCACTTAATGAGAGGGTGCGTACGGCCTACGACGAATTTGAGTTCCATGTTATATACCACTCGGTGCATAACTTCTGCTCGGTGGACCTGAGTTCATTCTATCTTGATATATTAAAGGACAGGCTCTATACCGCCAAAAAGGACTCGAACTCAAGGCGTGCGGCACAGACAACGATATACCATATACTCGACCATCTCGTAAGGCTTCTTTCACCGGTGCTTGTTTTCACGACGGAAGAGGCGTGGGACTTCATGCCCGACAGAGATGCAGAGAGTGTGCATCTTTCCGGATTCCTGGAGCCTGATAAAGAATGGCAAGATAAAGAGCTTGATGAAAAATGGGCAAAGATACATGACCTTAAGACCGATATATCCAGAGCCATTGAGCTGTCGAGAAAAGACAAGGTCATCGGACACTCGCTTGACGCAAGGGTCAGCATAGAGGTACCCTCCGAGTTAAGTGCTTTTGTGGAAGAGGTGGTATCTACACTAAAAGAGATACTTATCGTATCCTCGGTGGAGATCACAAGCGGACTTGATGATAAGTACGCGGAGAGTTCCGTGATGGAGGGGCTTAAGGTAAAGGTCACTAAGGCCGAGGGCGAGAAGTGCGAGAGGTGCTGGAAAATAGAGCCGAGCGTGGGCGAAAACAAGGAACACACAACGATATGCGGGTCATGCGTAGAAGCTATAAGTTAGCCGTTTTAATTGCCTTAACGGTCTTTGTCACTGACCAGGTAACAAAGGCACTGGTGCTTAAGAGGCTCGCTCTTGGCGAATCGATAGAGGTTTTAACAGGGTTTTTTAATATAGTACGCTGGCATAACACCGGGGCTGCCTTCGGCATGCTCGGAGGCGGAGGTTTTTATTCAGTACTTCTTATAGTGCTTTCCTTTGTCGCGGTCGGAGTTATAGTATACCTCTATAAGTACTCGGATAATATACTTACATACACGGCGCTTTCGCTTATTATAGGCGGCGCGTTGGGCAACCTTCTGGATAGGGTTCGCTACGGCGAGGTCATAGACTTCCTGGACTTTTTCGTAGGCAAGTATCATTGGTATGCTTTTAACGTTGCTGACTCGGCTATTACGGTTGGTGTTGTTATAGGTGTTATAGGATATTATATTTCCGAGAAACGTCCCGAGATAATCGAAGACGAAGGTTAGTAAAGGATCGACTTCTTGAGCTCATCGCTCACGTAACTTCTGATCTTCTTCATATCATCATTTGTCAGATCACTGAAACATATACCGGCGCCGCCGAAAAGGTTCTTCTCCGCGCTTCCGGGCGTGTGCCACTGCACAAGACCTCTTACGTTTATAGGGTCGGTCGAGGTTGGAAGGGTAAAGGTAAGCTCAAGCACCGTGTTATCAGGCAGATCCATTTTAGTGTTAAGGTAAACTCCGCCCATGCTTATGTTCAGGATATAGCCCGAATACATTGTTTCCTTTACCTTGTACTCGCAGGAGGTTGAAACAGGTATCCTCGGGTTTTCTCTTTTTATCTCGTGATTATCAAAAAGCAGTGAGTGGATACGATGCACGATCTGCTCAGGGGTGAAACCCTTACTCATGAGTCCCTTTGCGCCGTGGAGATGGAGTTTATCTACTATCTCCTGCGGCTCGTAAGCGCCGGTTATTATGAGCACAGGCAGTTTATCTTCAAGCCCGTTGTTCTTTATCCATTCTACCACTGTAAAGCCGTCAACATTAGGCATCTGAAGGTCAAGGATGATAAGGTCCGGCCAATCAGGGTCTTTCTCTATCATCTCTATAACTTCTCTGCCGTCGGTCGCAAAACGAAGGGTGTGGCCGGCTTCGCTTATGGTCTCGCCAAGCTTTGCCCTGAAGAACGCAGAGTCGTCAGCTAGAAGAATATTTTTTGAGTCAGGGGTTATCATATTGTTTGGTCTTCTTTTTTATACTTGTATTCGGGAATCTTCGATGTTGCGTGTTTTCAGTCGGCGTACTTTTGGGTTGCTAAGAATGTTTTGCCTGTTTGTGTGTTGTGT
>DAOVXI010000215.1 GCA_030636245.1 Deltaproteobacteria bacterium | reverse complement strand
TGTCAATAAGACGGTTAGAACGCCGGCCTGTTGTAAGGTTAAAGAAATCTTTTGACATTCATAATAACTTTGCTAATATTTAGGAACCCTCTTTTTGAGGTTGCCTTTTGAGGTTGCCTTTTGAGGTTGCCTGGCAAAGGACGTGAAGTAAGAACGTTGATATACTTTTCCTGGCTCATAAATCAAATTCAGCGCATGGGACCTTACCCGGATAATAGTGACAGAAGAAAATAAAATAACCCCTCTCCATGAAACTCACAAAGCTCACGGGGCATCCTTCGTAGGCTTCGCCGGATTTTTGATGCCTGTGAAGTACAAGGGCGTCATCTCCGAGATCGAGGCCGTAAGGCAGCGTGCCGGACTCTTTGATGTTTGTCACATGGGGCAGATAGAGCTCACAGGCAGCGGGGCGCTCAAGGCGGCAAACTACCTTTTGAGCAATGATGTTCTGAAGGTCGCGGAGGGTCAGTGCCAGTACACCTTTGCCTGTAACGTGAGCGGAGGGGTATTGGATGATATTGTTCTCTACCGCTTTTCAGATGAGCGGGTACTGTTGTGCGTAAATGCAATAAACACTGAAAAAATATACACTTGGGCCGTAGATGTGCTTGATAATAAAGGCTTTTCCGATACCGTAAAGATTACCGATTTGAGCGAAAATTACGCGCAGCTGGCTTTGCAGGGGCCATATGCAGAAAAGATACTTGAAAAACTGATGCCTGCTGTTGTAAAGTCTCTTAGGTACTACCGCTTCACAGAGCTTGAGCTTTATGGCGATACAGCGATAGTATCAAGAACCGGATACACGGGTGAGGATGGTTTTGAGATCTACCTTGATCCGGAGAACGCGGTGAAGCTCTGGCAGGATCTGATGGAAGCGGGCGAAGAGTTCGCCCTGGAGCCATGCGGACTCGGAGCAAGGGACACACTGAGGCTTGAGGCAGGGCTTCCGCTCTACGGCTTTGAGCTCTCCGAAGAGTTAACGCCGATAGAGGCGGGGCTTAAAAGGTTCGTTTCTTTTACCAAGGGCGAGTTTGCCGGAAGTGATGTACTTGAGAGACAAAAAGAAAAAGGTGTTGAAAAGATCCTTATAGCAATAGAGATGAAGGAGCGGGGCATACCGCGCGCCGGGTATGAACTCTACGCGGGTGATGAGAAAGCCGGACACGTAACAAGCGGAACCTTTTCACCGACCTTGGATAAGGCCATAGCGCTTGCTTATGTAAGCTCAAGGCATAAGGATGAAAAGAGTTTCTTTATAGATATAAGAGGCAAGATGAGGGAGGCGGCGAAGGTCGTTGCCCCGTTCTATAAAAGAGAAAAGAACGCCAAGGCAGCGGCCCTTTAGATAAAGGACCTATAAGCCGGCGAAAATTTGTAAACCGAAAGGAGAAAGAAAAGATGGATTTCCCAGGTGATCTTAAATACACCAAAGAACATGAGTGGGTCAAAGAAGGGGACGATAACACGGTAGTCATAGGAATAACCGATTATGCCCAGGACTCTCTTGGTGATGTCGTATATGTTGAGCTGCCGCAGGAAGGCGCTACCCTTACAAAGGACGAACCGTTTGGTGTTGTCGAGTCGGTCAAGGCCGTAAGCGACCTTTACGCCCCGTTAAGCGGCACTGTCGTAGAGGTGAATGACGCCATAATCGACAGCCCCGAGTCGATAAACGAAGAGCCGTACGGTGACGCGTGGTTGCTCAAGGTTGAGCTCTCGAGCACTGACGAGCTTAATGGGCTTATAAACGCCGAAGAGTACAAAGCCTTTACAGAAGAAGAAAAGTAAATAGGGTTTCTTATATATCCTTTTAATATGCCGCCTGGGGAGTAGCCATTCCTTATAGCGGTATATTTATCATTTGGTATTTACCTTTAACTGTCCGGCGGTTTTAATTTAAAGTGCTATTTATATAATAGCTAACCGGTACGTAACTTGCCGTGCTTTTGCGCGGCATTGTTGCGGCGTTATTTTATTATGAAAAATTATCCTTATATCCCACATACAAAGGCCGACATAGAAGAGATGTGTAGCTCTGTCGGCGTTAAGAGCGTTAAGGAGCTTTACTCCAACCTGCCAGAAGAGATTCTTCTTAAGGAGCCTCTAAATATGGCTCCCGG
>DAOVXI010000228.1 GCA_030636245.1 Deltaproteobacteria bacterium | reverse complement strand
TCTTAGCGACGGCATTGTTGTTGTGTACTCTCCGCATACCACAGCGGCCATAACGGTAAATGAGAACGCCGATCCTGCTGTGCAGGATGACATGATAATGAAGAGTGAGAAGCTTGTGGAAAGAGATGACCCGGCTTTTCGTCACGCAGAAGGGAATAGTGACGGGCACTTAAAGAGCACTCTTTATGGAGCCTCCGAGACCTTTATTGTCCAAGACGGCAAGTTACAGCTTGGCACCTGGCAGGGGATATACTTCGCGGAGTTTGACGGACCAAGAACTAGAGAGGTGTTCATCAAGGTCGTTGGCGAGTGCGCTTAGCCGGAGACCTTTTTTAAATGAGTTGAATCTGATTTCTTTTTGTCTCCGTTTAGTATCTCGACCTTGACCTTTGCGATCCTTCTTCCTTCCATGTCAACTACCGTGAACCGTTTTGATTCATGAACAATGAACTCTCCTCCGCGTGGTATGCGCTGGAGGCGGGAGAGCATGAAGCTTGCAAGGTTTGTGTAGCGGTCCATGTCATCTTCCGTGAAAGTCAAGCCAACGTCGGATAGGTCGCTGAGTGTCGCCGAAGGATCGACTATGAGCGTGCCGTCCTTAAGCTTTTCAATAAGACCGCCTTTCTCAACGTCATACTCATCCTCGATCTCTCCCACTATCTCTTCTATGACATCTTCAATCGTAATAATTCCATCTACTTCACCGTGTTCATTGGCAACGATAGCGATATGCATCTTCTTTCTCTGCATCTCACGCAGGAGTCGGCTTATCATTATTGAGTTGGGAACAAAATAAGGCTCCCGCATGAGCTCCCGTACATCAACCTCAAAGCCCTTCTCCAGATACTTGAAGACATCTTTATTGAAAAGAATGCCGCGGATCTTGTTCAGGTTATCTTCATAAACAGGGTAACGTGAGTAGCCGGTCTTTGATATATGACTTATGGCCTCGCTTGATGGTGAGTCGATGCTTATGCCGCTTATCTTGTGTTTTGGGACCATTATGTCCTTTGCGGTCGTGTCGGCAAACTCCAAGACACCGTGAATAAGCTCCGCCTCGGTCTCCTCAAGCACGCCTTTGGCTCGGCCTTCGCTGATTATGTACTTTATCTCTTCCTCACTCACGAAGACACCCCTGGCCTTGCCTTTAACACCAAAGATGCGTAGGGTTAATGAGGTTGACATCGTAAGTATTCCGACGAAGATCCCTGATACCTTGGAGAGCAGTGAAAGAGGCTTTGCCGACATACAGGCGATCTTTTCAGGGTACCGTAACGCGAGGCTCTTTGGGGTAAGCTCACCAAAGACCAGTATCGCATATGACAGGATCACAACGACCGCTGATACGGCAAGGAACTCGGAAGCATTACGTATAGCGTCCATTGGGGCTTGCTCAAGTAAGGGTTTTATGAGTTCTATGGCCAGAACACCACCTATGACAGAGGCAAGGGTGCCGACAATGGTCACAGCGACCTGAACAGTCGCAAGGAACTTTTCAGGGTT
>DAOVXI010000117.1 GCA_030636245.1 Deltaproteobacteria bacterium | reverse complement strand
TACAGATTTTAGTGTTTATCCAGATGTACAGTACGAATTAAAAGACCTTCCTCGGGGTGGAAAGGAAATTATATTTCCTGCCTTAATTCCAAAGGGAGAAATATCAATTACTTACCTATATTTCCCACCGACAACTTATGACCAAATAATGACTAGAATAGAGTCTGATGAAGGAGCGGCAAAAATAATCGATGTTTTGCAAGTACCCAAACTCTCAAAGGCCACTACGGCACTTATATGGTTTTTAATTATTATGGGTTCTGTAAGCACAGTGTATATTTTATTTATGCTTGCTAGGTATTTAATAAAAATGTATGCCTAATGGATGTCCAGATTATCGCACCGCTTATATCTGCGGTTATGCATGTTTCACGCAACAACCTTCATTTTTTCAACTTCTCGAAAATAAAGACTTGTAGGTGTACTTCGCAAATGATCAATCAAAACATAGCTCGAAAAGGTAAACACTAGAAATTTACCTTGCGTCCCCAGACCGTCCCCAAGGTAAATTTTAGTCATAAAATATTCTATTAAATCAATGTGTTGGCTATTAACAACGTGGGTTCGATTCCCACCGCCTCCACCAAATTTATAAAAGGGTCTTTAATTTAAAGACCCTTTTTCTTTGAGGCCAAATATGAAGTGCTTTTCATGCGGGAATACTGTAGAGATAACAACCCAGCCCGGGAGGGCGGATTGCTGTCCTAAGTGTCAGAGCGACCTTAAGGTTTGCCTTAGCCTTAACTGTGTCTTTCATGACACCTCATCTTACAATGAATGCAGGGAACCTCAAGCTGAACGGATTACTGAAAAAGACAGGGCCAACTTCTGTGATTACTTCAAGGTGGGTGGTACGAACAAGCAAATGAATAATAGCGGCTCAATAGACGAACTCAAAGAGCTGTTCAAGGAAGGTTAGCCGCCCTCACGTATTTTTCTCGGCACACCATGACGCGTAGCACTTCTTGTAAGGTCACCAAGCTCAAGTTTCTTGTCTTCAATTTCCTTCTCTATCTTTTCAAGGCTCAACCTATAATCTTCGTACATTAATATTTCTTCCTGAGTATAGATCTGCCCTACATATCTTCCGCCTTCAAAGACCTTAACATAACTATCCTTACTATCGTACTCAACCTCAAGCTCGTTAATTTTAGCCCTTATGTCCTGAAACTTTTTACTCCACCACTTCAGGTTCTTACCGCCGTACAACCTGCCGACCTCTTGAATAGTTGAGCTGCTTTTATCTGGCTTATACCATGGCCTGTACTTCTTATCCGTAACAGGCATAGGACCGCTCGACCTGGATGGAGCCACATAGGGAGAATCCTCTCTAACGTCCACCTGGTCACGGTATTCATATGGAACCTTATCAAGGTCATTGGTCACGTTAATGGTTCCATCCTTATCCGTCCATTTGTACAACTCTGCAAAGGATTCACTCTCTAAAAAAAAGATGGCTATAGAGAGTGTCATTATCAATATAAGTATAGATTTCATACTATCATTATACTAAAAAACACCTACATTGGTCAAATCCGTACTTTGCCTGATCTCAATACCATCGGTTTCGAAGGTTATAGCGCCATCAATACTCGTGTATAATAATTTTGCTCCTCCGCTCCTTATCGTTATAACGACCCGCTCGTTAGGGTGGTTGAACCTGTTCGCATAACCTATTGAAAACACAGCATAATCAGGCTTCACCTTCCTAATGAATTCCTCTGATGATGATGTAGCGCTACCATGATGCGCGACTTTTAGAACATCTACCGCATTTACGCTATCCATGATCATCGCTTCAACTTTTCTGCCTATATCACCGGTAAAAAGAAAACTTTTCTCTCCGTAACTTAAACGCATCACGAGCGAGCTGTCATTGACTTCTTTTGTATCATAATCAGATCCCTCCCTCAGCTCCGGCCATAAGTACTCCACCTGTAACTCATTAACTGATGTGACTTCACTTCCCAAACCCTTTTTTATGGATCTCACACCGGAAGTGTTTATTGCCTCTTTCATTTCATTTGATAGTTCACCGATACCGCTCCACCAAAATTCATCAGGATCAAAATTATCTATCATAAAAGCCAAGCCGCCCATATGATCTATCTGCGGATGACTTAAGATAACGTAATCCAGATTTCTAATTCCCTTTTTCCACAGCAAAGGCGCAACAACAGACCTTCCAATATCAAAATCAGTTGAAAAGAAACCTCCTCCGTCGATCAATAATCTTTTTACAGGCTCATCCCTGGTCGGTGGCACCTCAATAAGTGCAGCATCTCCCTGACCGACACTTATAAATGTTACTCTTAACTTATCCGGTATTGATCTTTGTGTTTTATAAATATCAGCGGCGATCAGCAACACCACGCATGAAATAAATAAAGTTAACGCTATTGGTCTTGATTTTTTTTTGAGAACGAACGGTATGCTCAAAAATCCTACATAATAGATCACGACCTCATATCCACTCAATTTAAGCATCCATATTGATGAATACTCAGCACTTGAGAAAAACTCCATCAACCCAACAAGTACTGATGCGAAAACATCGGAGACATTTAACAGGGCATTTGAAACGACGGTTGATACGGGCATTAATATAACTGCGATAAACGCACTTGGAAGAACCAGTAACCCTGCGACAGGAACGGTGATTATATTTGAGATGACAGATGAAGGCGTGAACATGTTGAATGTATTTATTGTAATTGGAGCCGTGCCGAGAGTTGCAGCCAGACTTACAAAGAAACCCACTTTAACACCGCCGCTGATCTTGCTCAACACTGATCGTTCTTCCACATCAATACTTGCAAACATTCCTTTTAGAGGCACAACTAGCCAGGCAATTGAAAAGACAGCTGAAAAAGATAATAGAAAAGACACCTCCCAGGGTGACACCGGCGAAACGATCATAACGACAAGTGCCGCAAAACCGATTGCGCTATAAATATCCCTCACTCTTCCTATACCTATTGAAAGAACAAATGCCATTACCATGGCAACCGCTCTCTGAGTGCTGACAGGATATCCTGCGATCGCACCATAGAAAAGAATTGGGATAAGGCTCAAGATTAGCGCTGTTATTCTTACATCGTATGCAAGAGAAAAGGTCGTGCTTCGTCTTAAGCACCAGCTAAAACATAAATATGATAACCATGCGATAAAACCAACATGCAGCCCGGATATCGCAAGTAAATGCGCTCCTCCGGCTCTAATAAAACCCTCCCTCATCTCAAACGGTACAGCGCCCTTCTCTCCGAGCAAAAGCGCTTTTATGAGCCCACCGTTCTTTAGTTGAGCGTCATCTATACGGGCACTAATCGAGTGCCTCGCTTTGTTTAAAGTATTTAATAAACCACTTCCTTTTCTAAGACTATAATATCTCCCTTCACTAACAGAGATACTGGCAAAAACGCCCAATCTTCCTAGGCTCGATTGATAATCATACTCACCGGGGTTGCCAAAGTTCTTTACCTCTTTTAAACGACCATATACACGAATAACATCCTTAATACGAGGCGGCTCTTTAAGCTCTCTTACTCCTCGCAGATTAACCAACACAAAACCGCTTGAGCCCTTGAAGCCGGAGGAATCGTCCTCTATGGCAGAAACATCGATAATAAATCTGAATGCCTCTCCTTTCACAGCCGGTAATGTTTTAACAACTCCTTCAATTGCCTTATACTCACCATCGGCATAGCTTAGTACGTGCTCTGATTTTGGAGTGAAACTGAATATTACCGATGAGTAAAGAACTCCGAACGCAATGAATAGTGGTATTGATATGAATACATGATGATATTTTTTTAAGTATACATAGACAGAAAGACAGGCAAAAAATAAAACCACAGCTGCAGAGGTTGTCGGCGAGAGTTTTAGATAGCTCTCAAGAACAACTCCTAAAAGAACAGCTGCGGCTACTAACACTATAGGGCGTTTTCTTAATTGATCCAAGCTGCCACCTTTTAAATAGCTGTCAATTTTTCAATAATTCTTTCTGCTATCACCCTTGTAATACCTTTTACTTCCATTAGATCACTTATGGATGAGCCTTTTATCTCATCCCGGCTCTTAAATCTCTCAAAAAGCGCTTTTCTCTTTACCGTACCCACACCGGGGATATCTTCCAACACAGAGCCGATCTTCTTACCTCTGAGTTTCCTATGATATGTTATGGCAAAACGATGCACCTCGTCCCTTATCCTTCTCAAAAGCAGGTCGCCGGCACTACCTTCCTTCAGATATATCGGATCTTTTACCCCGGGCAGGAACACACGTTCCCCCTTTATCACCTTGCCCTTTAAGGAGATCATCTCTCTTTCCTTAGCCAGGGCACGCAACGCAACCCCTTGTAGCCCAAGCTCCTTCGCAACCTTGAGTGCGATCGCAAGCTGCCCCTTTCCTCCATCCATAAGTATCATATCGGGAAGCCCTCTATCTCCTCCGCCATTTGCGTATCTCCTTCTAAGCACTTCATCCATCATAGCGTAATCATCAGGACCGTCTACACCCTTTATCTTGAACTTCATATAACCGGACTTATCTGCCTTGCCGTCTTTGAAGGCGACCATTGCTCCGACCGCATCCTCGCCCATAAGGTTTGATATATCGAAGGCTTCGATATGCCTTGGTATCACTTTGAGCTTGACCCTCTTCTTGACCTCCTCAAGCGCAGGGTCAAGCGTCACAATGCTCTTAAGCCGCAGGGCTTCCTTTGCATTCTCAAAAGCCATATCCAGAAGTTTCTTATCAAAGCCGCGGAAAGGTTTCTTTATGATGCATCTCTTACCACGCCTCTCACTAAGATACTCTGCAATGACTGCCTTATCTTCCAGCATGACAGGTATGATCACCTCACTTGGTATGTAGTTGGCGTTATAATAATACTGCTTCAACATGGATGCCATGGCCTCATCATCCGGTATTACGGTATCTTTATAATAAAAATCCCTTTTACCAGTGAGCCTTCCATCTCTTATGAACATAACAACAAAGGCCATATCGCCGCCCGACCTGGCAAAAGCAAAAACATCCTTGTCGGACCCTGATGTCGTGACAACCTTTTGCTCCTCAAGTATAGCTATTAGTGCTGTCATGTTATCTCTAAGCTTTGCGGCTGTCTCAAAGTCTTCCTGGGTAGCCGCAGCCTTCATCCTAAAAGCAAGACGTTTTTGCAGCTCTTTATTCTTACCCTGAAGGAACATCATCGCTCCCTCCACAAGCTCCATATAATCTCCCTTTGTTATCTTTCCCACTGCCGGTGCAGAGCAGATACCCAGCTGATAATCAAGGCATGGCCTGACCCTGTTCTTGAACTCGTGCGGGGTACAAACACATAAAGGAAATATCTTCCTTATCGTCTTGATGGTTTCCCTTACTTGCTTTGCCGAGGCATACGGTCCAAAGTACCTTGAACCATCGTCTTTTATCTTTCTTGTTACGAGTATTCTGGGAAATTCTTCAGAGGTGGTTATCTTAATGCTTACATAGGTTTTATCGTCTTTTAAGCGGATGTTATAGCG
>DAOVXI010000211.1 GCA_030636245.1 Deltaproteobacteria bacterium | reverse complement strand
GTATTGTTGCAGCAACGGTCAATGGAGTTCAAAAGGATCTTGGCGACAAGATAACCACTGATGACGTAACAAAGCCTGTCATAGTAGAGGCCATAGAGCTTGGCAGCGCGGAAGGCACAGATATCCTCCGTCATTCTCTATCGCACATAATGGCGCAGGCGGTAAAGAAACTTTACAAAGAAGCCAGGCTCGGCATCGGCCCTACAATAGAGAACGGCTTTTACTACGACTTTGAGATCGATAAACCCTTTACCCCCGAGGATATCGAGCGTATAGAAAAAGAGATGGGGGAGATAATGAAGTCCAACATCTCTTTTGAGAGGATAGAGCTTTCAAGGGAAGATGCGATAAAGCTCTTCACTGAGCTTAAGGAAGATTATAAGGTCGAGCTCATCACGGAGCTTCCCGAAGATGAGACCATAAGTATCTACAAGCAGGGTGAGTTCACCGACCTCTGCCGCGGGCCGCATCTGCAGTCAACAGGCAAAGCGCCGCGCTCCTTTAAGCTCTTGACCTCAGCCGGTGCTTACTGGAAGGGTGACGAGAAGAACACCATGCTCCAGCGCATTTACGGCGTGGCATTCAGCGACAAAAAAGAGCTGAAGGAGCACCTGAAGAACCTTGAAGAAGCAAAGAAGAGGGATCACAGAAAGCTCGGCAAAGAGCTCGACCTCTTTAGCATAAGTGAGAACATGGGTCCGGGACTTGTCCTTTGGCACCCGAACGGAGCGCTCATAAGGACCTTGATCGAGGACTTTTGGCGCAGCGAACATACTAAAAGCAATTACTCGATCATTTATACGCCGCATATAGCGAAGGTCGGGCTTTGGGAAAAGAGCGGACACTGGGACTTCTACCGGGAGAACCTCTTTAGCCCCATGGACGTTGACGGTCAGGACTACATTGTAAAACCAATGAACTGTCCTTTCCACATAGAGATATTCAACTCCACTCTTCGTAGCTATCGTGAGCTTCCCGTACGCTACGCCGAGCTTGGAACCGTCTACAGATATGAACGCAGCGGCGTGCTTCACGGCCTCTTGAGGGTCAGGGGTTTCACGCAGGACGACGCGCATATTTACATGACACTGGATCAGCTCCCTGATGAGATAAAAGGGGTGCTTGATTTTACGCTTTACATACTCAAGAGCTTCGGTTTTAATGAGTATGAGATATATCTCAGCACGAGACCCGAGAAGTACGTTGGGGATCTCAGTGACTGGGAAAAAGCAGAAGAGGCGCTGAAGTGGGCGCTTGAAAGTTCCGGGCTACCGTTTTCCATTGACCCGGGCGAGGGTGTTTTTTACGGCCCCAAGATAGACATTAAGATAAAGGATGTGCTTGGACGCGCGTGGCAGTGCTCGACCATACAGGTTGACTTTAATTTACCCGAGCGTTTTGATATAACCTATAGGGACAACGAAGGCAAAGATGTACGTCCCATAATGATACACCGGGCTCTTATGGGCTCGCTTGAGAGATTCTTCGGATGCCTTATCGAGCACTACGCGGGGGCTTTTCCTGTTTGGCTCTCACCGGTACAGGCGACGATACTTACCGTGACGGACCGTGTAAAGCCTTACGCCGAAGAGGTACTCGCGAAGCTTAGAGCGGCGGGTTTAAGAGCGGATATCGACGGACGTAACGAAAAACTTGGATTTAAGATACGGGAAGCGCGCCTTAAGAAGATACCTTACATGGTTGTCATAGGCGATAAGGAAGCTGAAGAAAAGATCGTCGCACCACGCTCACGTGACGAGGGTGAGCTTGGAGAGATGAAGATTGAAGAACTTATAGAGCGGATATCAAACGAGAACAAGCCGCTCACCTAACTCCCGGGCAAGTCTGGTGAGTTGAAAGCCGAAAATATTATATGGCGGCAAACAAATATAGATAGCCGCTAACTTAGTTTTGTATCTATTTAAAAAATTTGAACGGAGGTGATGGTAATCGCAAAACGGTCGCACGGCAGAGGCAGAGAGAGAGAACCAAAGGTCAGAACCAACCGCATGATCCGCGCAAACGAGATAAGGGTTGTTGCTGATGACGGTGGACAGCTTGGAGTAATGAGTTCGGATGATGCCATAGCATTGGCTGAGGACAAAGGACTTGATCTGGTTGAGATATCAGCAACCTCTAAGCCTCCGGTATGCCGTATAATGGATTACGGCAGGTATAAGTACCAGATGAGCAAGAAAGCTCATGAGGCCAAGAAGAAGCAGACCATCATCCACGTTAAAGAGATAAAGTTCAAGATAAAGATCGAAAAACACGATTACGACTTCAAGGTTCGTAACATCTTGAAGTTCCTGG
>DAOVXI010000144.1 GCA_030636245.1 Deltaproteobacteria bacterium | reverse complement strand
TGTCATCAAAGAGGCAGTGTTTGCGAGCGTAGAGGGATGAGAGTGCTCGCCAGAGCCGATTGTTGGAAGGTTGGATGTCAACAAAAGTACAGTCGTGAATTGACACTTTTCTGAGATCTGTCATTAAGAAACTTACTTTTTCTAGGTTCGCACCGTCCAGTACAAGAGTGCCTTCTATTGCCATGTGCTTCATCTCAGCACCGTTGCTAAAGATTGTCTCATGTTTTTTTTGTAGGCCGTGTAATGCGAGTCTGCCATCCACCAGCATGTCATTAAACGTAGCGTGTTCGTTAAAGTGTGTTCTTCTAAATGTTATGATGCCTTTGTCCAGCACTTTAGACTCAGAAAAGTTTGCCTCATAGTCAAAGACAATATCCTCAAATAGAGTGTCACCTCGGAAGGTTGTATCTGAGAATGAGACGAATTGTTTTTCTTTATCGTTTAAATTTGAAGTTGATTTTTCGTCGAATGAAAATATGGCATATTTAAATAAGGTTTGGTCAGAGAAAGTGGCCTTGTCAAATATAGCTCTGCTATTAAATTTGGTATTTGTAAATCCAGTAAATTTATTGAATGAGGCACCTTCAAAGTTCGTTTTTTTGAAAGATGCCTGATAAAAGAAAGTATCATTTTTAAATGTTGTTCTAAAAAAAATAGCTTCATTAAAAACGGCATAGTTAAATCTAACTTCATTTTCAAAGGTTGATTTTGTAAAGTCAGCCGTACCTCCAAAGGTAGTGTCTGCAAAGTCTATCTTATTGCAGAATGTAGATTCTGAAAAATCAATTTCGGGGAGGGGAGTAGTTTCATTATACATTGTGAAATTGATTTCCCATTCGAAAACTGTTCCTGTTAAAGCGCATGCTTTTTTTAGTGTTTTAGCGTTATTAATTCTGGCATGGACATGTCTATTAAATGTTTCAGCGCCAATACCTTTTTGTCCCTCAGGAGCATGAAATATGCAGTAAGGCGTGCCACTAACATTTACATATAGACTTGAATCTAATTTGCGACACCATTTATATTTTGTTGATTTACAGCATGATATATAATAAGCCTTTGTATTTGTATTTTGATTTAAACAATAGGTTGTTCTATGGATTTAAATTATCAGAAAGTACGGTTTTTTACAACTTCTAAGAGGTTTTTATAAGGGGGATGACCTTTGTGAGAAGGTAATCTATATCGGCTGTGATAGAGCTGAACATCTCATGGCTTTTTTTATCGGGCGTAATCTCCGGGTCACGGATATGATCAGGCACGGAAGCTTCCGCCATGATGGCCCATGCAAGTGTCCACGCGCGCTTGACGTTATCCATGTCATATCCTCCGCCACCGAGCGCTATCCACGGGAGATCCATTTCGGAAAAACTTTTTACCATATACTCAAAGCCGTTGGTTGTAAGCATGAGGTGCGTTACGGGGTCGCTTGCGAGTGTGTCCACCCCAAGCTGTGTTACCAGCACGTCGGGGCGGAAGGCTTCTATACACTTCGGTACGATCGCATCAAAGGCCGAGCAGAAAACGTAATCATCTGCTCCGGGTGGCAGGGGAAGGTTGACGGAGTAGCCCTCTCCTTTACCGCTTCCGATGTCCTTTGAAAAACCCGTGCCCGGAAAAAGGTAGCGGCCGGATTCGTGTATGGATACGGTCAAGACTTTATCCGTTTCAAAGTAGGCCGCCTCGACCCCGTCTCCGTGGTGCGCGTCTATGTCTATGTAGGCAACACGCTTGCCCGCATCCAGTAATTTATTTATGGCGATGACCGGGTCGTTTATATAGCAAAATCCCGAGGCACGATCCGCCATTGCGTGGTGAAGTCCGCCGGAGATGTTCATTGCACGCTCAGCCTTGCCTTCAAGTATGACCTCCGCACAGGTTACGGATGAGCCGGCTGAAAAAAGGCTCCAGTCATATACGCCTTTGAAAGCGGGGTTATCCCCGGCGCCAAGGCCAAAGGCGCTTCCATTGATTGGTGCTTCTCCGGAATTGGCTTCCTTAAGCGCTTTAAGATATTCTTCCGTGTGAAAACTTAAGACTTCTTCCTCTGTTGTTTTTCTTCCCTCTATAAGTTCTGTGTTGGATGGATCAAGAAGGCCGAGTTCCTTCGTGAGAGCGAGTGTCATGCCAAGCCGTGCGGGGCGCATCGGGTGGGAGCTTCCATATGAAAAATCCGCTACTTCATTTGAGTGAACGTAGACGGCCTTTGCTTTGCTCTGAGTCTTGTCCTTTAGATTGGTGCAGCAGGGGTTGGAGTAGTACTTCAGGTATTTTCCGAGGAACTCGACGTATTTGTCCAGGAAAGACATTGATGTTCAGCTTTATCTTAAGAGGACTTTGTGAGGCTTACCCTGGACCGAGTGGTCCTTTGGAGGAACGAACTCTGTCATTATATCCAAACGACCCTGTTCCTTTAAGCGGTCATATATACGAACCCATGCGCAGTCGTTCTCTGTGTAAACCTCGCACTTGCCGTTATCCACTCCGCCGCAGGGACCGTTCAAGAGACTCTTCGGGCAATCCGTGTGCGGGCAGATGCCGCCCGTATCGGCAAGAACGCAGTTTCCGCAAAGAGAACATCCCTCATAAAATTTTCCAACACGCTCAACGCTTGTCAGGAACATGCTGTTAAGCGCAGGCAAGATCGGTTGAGTTTCTTCGGCACTGTCGGCAACACACTTAACCCCCGCGCCGCAGGCCAGCACCAGTACGGCATCCGCACCCTTAAGCTCTTCCTTCTGTCTGAACTCGCGCTTTGCAAGCTGGGTGTAGCAGGTCTCATCCACAAGGGAAGTGCCGGTAACCTCAAAGCCCTTGTCTGTTAAAAGAGTCGTCATCTCTTTAAGCTCCACCTCGCCGCCGGTCTTGCACTGCTGGGCGCATGTGTCGCATCCGAAAAGATGAACGCTCTTTGCGTTTGCTCTTTCAAGGTTTTCAATGATTTCGTTTATAGGTTTTTTTTCTGTTACTATCATAATTTTTTCCTGTTATTTGCCCGACTGCTTTGCCGCCTCAACCGTGTTCTTAAGGAGCATGGCGATCGTCATTGGTCCTACCCCTCCGGGTACAGGCGTTATATATGAAGCTCTTTTTTCAGCCTCAGTAAACTCAACGTCTCCGACGAGTCCGTTATCTGTTCTGTTAATGCCTACGTCGATCACAATTGCGCCATCTTTTATCCAGTCACCTTTTACGAACTCGGCTCTGCCAACGGCCGCAACCACGATGTCGGCTGCGCGTACCTTGTCGTCGAGGTTTTTTGTTCTCGAGTGACATATGCTAATGGTCGCGTTCTTTGCAAGAAGCATGAGCGCCATTGGTTTTCCGACTATGTTCGAGCGTCCGACAATGACCGCGTCCTTGCCTTCAATGTCTATGTCGTAGCGTTTTAATAACTCCATTATTCCAAACGGTGTGCAGGAACTGTATGTCGGTCTCCCTATGGTAAGCCGCCCTACGTTAAAGGGATGGAAGCCGTCCACATCTTTTGCCGGATCGATCGCTTCTATTATAGCGTGTTCGTTTATCTGCTTTGGAAGTGGAAGCTGAACGAGTATGCCGTGTACCTTGTCGTCACTGTTCAGGTCTTTTATAACTCCAAGTAGTTCTTCTTCCGTTGTCTCCGCTGAGAGTGTATGCTTGAAAGAAGCTATGCCTGTCGTCGCGCAGGCCTTCTCTTTATTCCTTACATAGACCTGGCTTGCGGGGTCTTCACCTACAAGCACAACAGCAAGGCCGGGTTGCAAGCCTAGCTCCTCAACTTCTTTTTTCAGTTCCTCACGGATATTCTTTGCGGTCTCTTTGCCGTCTATTAATTTAGCCATAATTTTTCATTATAACTGATGAGTGTAAAACTGTAAAGTTAATTTGCTTTTAGCGTAGTACGAGTTTGCTTGACATGGCGTGGTACTAGCTATATCATTGTTGTATAAACGGATTAAGAAAATAAAGGAGGTTTGACATGGCCTTTTGGAATAAAGTAAGCAAAGAGTTGAAGAAGGCGGCTCATGAAGGTTGGGAGGCCGTCAGCGCCGGCGCCAAGGTCGCTAAGGTAAAGGGCGAAGAGGTCGCAAAGGTAGGAAAACTCAAGTATAAAGCGCACAACACTCATCGTAAGGCTGAGAAGTTGTTTGCCGAGCTTGGTGGTCTTGTCTTTGAGGTAGCCGAGAAGGATACAAAGGACAACCCGCTTGATAAGGCTGCGATAAAGAGCGTTATAGCCAATATCAAAAAGATAGAGACAGAGGCGGATAAGCTTGAGGACAAGATCAAGGACGTAAAGAAAAAAGAGAAAGCGAATAAAAAGAAGATCACGGCAAAGCCTAAAGCCAAGACGACCAAGAAGGTGACAGCAGCGAGAAAACCTAATAAAAAAAGCTAAGTAGCCTTGTTTTTGTCTGTAATAAGATGATCAGTTAACTGAGGGCGGTAGATATTCTACCGCCCTTTTTTTCGCTTAGATCTCTTTTTTGAGAATAGAATAACGAGAATACGGAGAATTAAGAGAAAAACTGGAATTGTTGTGTTATAAATAATTAGTCGTTGCGAAACCGGATCAAAGACCTAAAAGGATGGTGAGATGGAGAGCATTCCGCTTCTACAAGA
>DAOVXI010000026.1 GCA_030636245.1 Deltaproteobacteria bacterium | reverse complement strand
TCACACAGGGCTCAACGACCCGGACTATAACTTCGTTATCCGCTCAAGCCGCCCCAAAGACATGCTTAACGAGTACTGCCACTGGTACATCGCGCTTATACCCAGAGTAACGAAAAGAGCCGGCTTCGAGATAGGTAGCGGCATGTACATAAACACAGCCGTGCCTGAGGAAAGTGCCAAGTTCCTGAGAAACATTAAAGCTAAGCCATGACCGAATATAAAAACCCCTTACTCACTGTGGACATCATAATAGAAACAACCGGCGGCATAGTTCTGATAGAGCGTAAGAACGAACCACACGGCTGGGCCCTGCCCGGAGGCTTTGTTGATTACGGGGAGAGCATTGAGGATGCGGCGCTCCGGGAGGCAAAGGAAGAAACAACGCTTGATGTTAAATTGCGTTGCCAGCTGCACACCTACTCAAAGCCGGAGAGAGACCCGAGGTTCCATACGGTAAGTGTTGTTTTTGTGGCGGTCGCCGAGAATGAGCCAAAGGGAGCTGACGATGCTCTTCAAGCCGGGGTCTTCACAAAGGACAAGGTGCCAAAGGCGATAGCCTTTGATCATAAAAAAATCATAGATGATTACTTTAAGTGGAAGGAAAAAGGATTTCAGATATTTAACGAGTAAAAGTATCGCCCTCTAACGCAGAGGCTAAGCGGAGCTTACAAGAGAAAGTCCGGCCTTCTTTCTCTTTTGTCTGCCTTTATCAGCAAGCTCGGCAAATGTCATATCGGTAAGTACCCCCAGGAATTTTTCCTGCGCTTCCTTCCAGACATCATGCACCGGGCATACCTTGTCCCTTTCGCAGTATCCATCACTAATAAGACAGTCGTTCAGCTTAAGCGGGCCTTCCATTGCCTCTATCACCTCAAGCGGGGTAAGCGTCTTAGGGTCCTTTACCAGAACAAAACCGCCCTTCTGGCCCCTTATGCTCTTCAGAAACCCCTTCTTGGCGAGGGTCTGAAAGATCTTGGCAAGAAAAGCCTTTGGCGCGTCCTCTGCTTCCGCAACCGCCTCAATAAAGGAGACGCTGCCCTCTTTCTTCATAGAAAGATGTAACACTCCGCGCATGGCGTACTCCGCTGCTTTACTTAGCCTGAACATTAGATATAAACTCCCTGAAGTTAATTAGGACATATCTATCCTAATTCCTCGGCCCTTCATTGTCAAGTTCGGAAAATAAAAAAAGGACGCCTCTTTAGAGGCGTCCTTTTAAAAGTAAGATCAAAGCAGGTAGGCTTAGCGTGTCTCCATGCCTGCAGGCTGAACAGTTGCCTGACTTACGATCAACTCATCATCAGCTACTATCTTATGCCAAACGTTTTTTGGTGCAAGAACAACACAGCCCGGAACGATCTCCACGGACTCCTCTCCGTCGGCATCCGTAAAGAAGGTGCCTTTACCTTCATGCACGAAAAAGACCTGGTCACCCTCCGGGTGACGGTGCCAATCAAGAACCTGTCCGGCCTTGAAGTAGTATGTATCCTGACCTATGGCATCGGTCTTGATGTAAGAGACCTTTGATACCGCATCATCTTTTAATTCTTTCTTTTCGATTACGTTTGTTGCTTCCATTGCTACCTCCTGATTTTTTTAATTAGTTAAAGATTACTTATTCCTATTTTTCGATTATCTCTACTATTATAAAGACGCCTAGAGTATAGAACACCTTGAGTATAAGTCAAGTTGAACTTGGTTCTCTAACCTCTATGCAGCGCCGCTTTTGGACTCACACTTCTCTCTCTTAACCTTACCCGCCTTCGCCAGCTCTTCAAAGGTGCAGTTAATGATCACATCCATAAAGCTCGTCTGTGCCTTTTGCCAAAGCTCATGCACGGGACAAAAAGTCTCCCGCTCACAAGCGTCCTTGCTCACAAGGCAGTCATTTAAGTATATCGGGCCTTCCATCGCTTCGATCACCTCGTTCACAGTGATCTCGGCCGGAGGTTTTATAAGGGTAAAGCCCCCGCCCTGTCCTCTTGTGGACTTGAGAAATCCTTTTTTCGTAAGAGACTGAAATATCTTGGCAAGATAGGCCTTGGGAACATCCTGGGCCTCTCCTATCTCCTCAACAAAAGAGACCTTACCCTCCGGCTGCATCGACAGGTGCAAAATGCCGCGTATGGCGTATTCGGCTCCTTTGCTTAATCTGAACATAATAGAATTCCTTAATAAAGTATTTAAGACCTCTTTTATCCTATTTCCCTGCGCTTTGTCAAGATTTTTATATCAACCGCATCAATGATCTCCGATCTTTACGTTCAAACCTCAAATACCTTGAAAATTGAGGCAAAGGTATGCTTTACTAAAGTTCTTGGAGAAAGAATATGTCAATAACAGATAAAGATGTAAAACATGTGGCAGGACTCGCGAGACTGAACCTGAGCAGCGAGGACACCTCGCTCTACACGACCCAACTAAAAAAGATCCTTGCCCATGTTGAAAAACTAAGCGAGGTCAACACCGAAGGTGTGCCGCCAACGACCTCTACCGTGCCGGAGGCAAGACCCATGAGAGAGGACGAGGCAAAACCCTTGCGTGAGTCTCTTGTTGGTCAGGAATGCGCGCTGGAGAACGCACCCGCTACAAAGGACGGCTACTTTACCGTGCCCAAGGTAATTGAGTAGCAGGATATGAACGCCATGCCTTCGCCCGACCGAAGAAACACAACACATCTTAAGAAACTTCTGCCCTTCATAATAATTTCAATTGTGCTTCACCTCATGGTTATTGCCTACGGCTCTGTTTCGCAAAAAAACAATCCTGTCTCCGGCGAGGGTCTGGCTTATGAGGTCGTTGTCATAAGCAGCGTCCCGGCGGAGCACTCCAGCGACCGGGATAAAAAAGAAGCAGTGAATATGATTGATGATGCAGCAGCGTTGATAAACAAGGATGCCGCCGCAGATAAGAACCTTAACCAAGATGATCCTCGCATAAGCATAGAGGGCAAGGTCTTGGGCATAGAGGAGGGCTACATAGCAAAACTTATGGAGATAGTAAAGGCCAACTCCTACTACCCCGCCTCGGCAAAAAAAGCCGGCATCTCCGGCAGGGTCGTAACCGCATTCACAGTAACAATGAACGGCACGATTGAAAACCTCAAGATAAACACCTCGAGCGGCGCTGGTCTTCTGGACACCGCCGCGCTTAAGATTATAAAGAGAAGCGTGCCGCTGCCCATACCTCCCAATGGGAGATTTGACGTAAAACTCCCCATAAACTTTACCTTGAGCGAAAGCTGAAAAATTTCACCTTGACAATGCCAACCCGGGCAAGTAATATACAGCTCACAATATAATACTGTTGGATGCGTGGAAGAGGAGTGAAAAGCCCTCGCTGCCCCGCAGCCGTAAAGGGAACGAAAGCCCACACAATGCCACTGTCACGGAAAACCGTGATGGGAAGGCGGGCGATTAGGTGGCCCTAAGCCGGAATACCCATCCAAACAGAAATCCTCGAGGGAGGTACGACCATGAAGACACAATTCCATTAGCGGGTCATCTGTTTTTCCGGCCCCAAAAAAAACCAAAATAAAATAATCAGGAGTAATTTATCATGTATACGTTTGTTCGCGCGTTCGCGCTTTTATGTGTAGTGGTACTTTTAGTTGCCACGGTCAATCCGGCTAATGCCGAAGAGGTAGAAACAGGAGACATTGTAGTAACATCCATAAAGGGCAGTGAGCCCTTGGCTGAGGTAACCCAGGACGTTATAATCATAACAAGTGAAGATATAGAGAAGAGCGGTGCAACGTATCTGCCCGAGCTTCTAAGAAGAACCACCGACATCAACGTAGTCCAGAACGGCGGCTACGGAGCCCAGACCTCCTACTTTCTAAGGGGCGGAGCATCGAACCAGATAGTCGTGCTTATCGACGGCATAAAGGTAAAGAGCGCCACCACGGGCTCACTGGACATATCCAAGATAAACATAAAAGATGTTGAGAGGATCGAGATACTAAAGGGCGCGCAGAGCACCCTCTATGGAGGCGAGGCCATGGCCGGTGTTATTAATATAATAACAAAAAAGGGCCAGAGCGGAGCGCCGGTAATAGGGCTTGACCTTGAAGCGGGCTCACACTCGACATACGACGGCACGGTGTATATAAGCGGCGGAGTTGGCGTGGCAACCTACCGCCTGACAGCTTCGATCTTCGAGACAGAAGGCGTGTCAGCTTTTAAGGACGGCGATGAAGCCGACGGTTACTCAAGCTATGACTACTCGGCAAAGCTGGGACTTGCGCCTCATGAGAAGGTCGCAGTTGAACTCAGTTTTAAGAACACCACCTACGACGGTGATGTTGACGACTACGATTTTATGGGTAACTTTCAGGATAACCTTTTTTATACCTACGAAGGACAGCAACAAACAGGCAGCCTTAGAGCTGAGCTCTTTTTGCATAAGAACTATGAGCAGATACTGACCATCGGAAGCACAAAGGAACAAAACGAGTACATCGACCCGAATGTTGGATGGAACAACTATGAGATAGCAACAAATATGCAGAGCTTTGAGTGGCAGCACAACATAAACTTCAAGCCTGCCAAGATAACGCTCGGCTATGAAAGAAGGATAGAGAGCGGCGAGAGCGTTGGGAACTTTGATGAGTTGATCGCCAACAACGCCTACTACGCTAACATCAAAAGCTCTTACAATGACGGTACGCTTGTCTTCAACCTCGGCGCGAGAAGCGACGACCATGAGGTTGCGGGCCAGGCAACCACATATCGTATAGGCGCGCTATACAACATAAAGTCTGCGGACATGATCGTAAGAGCAAACCACTCAACAGGATTCAGAGCGCCAACGATCAATGAACTCTTTTATGAAAATGCCGGATGGATGATATTTACGAACCCTGACCTGAAGCCGGAATACAGCACAGGCTTTGATATCGGTATAACTAAATCACTGCTTAACGAGAAAGCAACCGTATCGCTGGACTACTTCAAGACGGAGTACACGGATCTCATAAGCTACTACTTCGACCCTGATACATTTATATCCATACCCATTAATATTGGTGAAGCAAATATAAGCGGCATAGAACTCTCGATTGATTACAAAATAAATGATAACATAGCACTCTGGTTGAACCACACTTACATGGAGACCGAGAACGGCGCGACAGGCGACGAGCTTGTATGGAGGCCAAAGAACAAAACCTCTCTTGGCTTGGATTACGTACGAGAGAATATAAACGCCGGAATCGATCTCTTAAGCGTATCAGAAAGAAAGGACGTTGGCACAAACCCGGAGTTGGAAGCATACAACCTTGTTAACGCCAACGTGTCATACCAGATAACTAAAAGGATAACCATAGGTGTCAGAGGAGAGAACATATTTGATGAGGATTATGAAGAGGCCGGCGGCTACGGCGTGCTCGGAGCTACCTATCACGCGCAGGTATCACTCAGGTACTAAGAGGGTCTTAAAAAAACTCTTTTTTGTCGCCCTTCTTTTCATACTCGCGGCTCCCGTTCATGCCATAAGCGGCATGGACGGGGGACCCTCCAAAACCATAACCCCCGCAAGAATAGTCTCGCTTGCTCCAAGCGTAACAGAAACACTGTTTGCTCTCGGGCTTGAAGATAATATAGCGGGCGTAAGCGACGTCTGCGACTATCCCGCTGAAGCAAAGGAGATACCAAAGGTCGGGGGAATGAAAAACCCCTCACTAGAAAGTATTGTACGGTTACGTCCCGATATTGTTATAATGACCAAAGACGGGAACTCCGGTGAGACAAAGGAAAAACTCGACTCGCTCGGCATAGAGGTATTTGCCTTCTCGGCCCGCACAATTACCGAGTATACCGATGAGCTTTTGCGGCTCGGAGAAAGATTGGATGTCGGGGAGAAAGCAAAAGAGATAGCCGCGGAACTTAACTCGGAGCTCAATAAAATAAAAGCACGGCACAGGGATAGAGAGGTACTTAAAAAGGCCCTTATCGTTATATGGCCAAAGCCTCTCATAGTCGCGGGCCCCGGGACCCAGTTCGATGAAGCGCTCAGCATACTTAAGGTTGAGAACATCGCCAAAGACGCAAAGATGATGTGGCCCAAGTTCTCGCTTGAGGAAGCGGTACGAAGAGACCCTGACTTTATAATCAGCGGCCCTTCGCACTCCGAGGCCGAACAATTCAAAGTTTCTCTTAAGGAAAACCTGGCCGAGATAAATGCTGTAAAGGATGGGCGTGTCTATTTTGTTGGCGACGGCCTCTACCGTCTTGGCCCTAGATCAATAGAAGGCATACTGGAGATAGAAAGGATAATATATGACACAGCAAAGTAAAACATTCCTCTCAAGCGGAGGCGGCAAGGACTCGACCTTCGCGTTCTTTAACGCTATAGAGAGCGGCGAGTTGAAGGTCGACACCATGCTTACGACCATCACAGAGCCATACCAGAGGGTGAGCATGCACGGCATACGTAAATCTTTAATAGCACGACAAGCCAAGTCGCTGGGGATAAGGCTCAAATCCGTAGACATCCCTGCTCCCTGCGATGACAACACCTATGAGGCTAAGATGAAGCAGACGATCAGTGAACTCACCGATGATGGCTACACAAAGGCTATCTTCGGCGACATCTACTTAGACGACATCAGAGAGTACCGGGAAAAAAACTTTAAAGGCACAGCCATTGAGCCGGTCTTTCCCCTCTGGAAGATAGACACGAAGATCCTTTCAAGAGACTTTATAGACCTTGGATTTAAAGCCGTTATAGTATGTGTTGACACGGAAAAACTCTCAGGAGAATTCAGCGGCAGGTTGTATAACGATAACTTCCTCAACAACCTACCCGAAGGAATTGACCCGTGCGGAGAGAACGGAGAGTTCCATACCTTTTGTTACGCCGGTCCATGCTTTAAGGACGAGATAACTTTTCAGCGAGGTGACGTTGTACTAAGAGATGACCGCTTCATGTACTGTGATCTTTTGGACCCATATGAAGAGTAAGATAATTATCATCACTATGGCATGTCTTGCCATAGTGCTGCTTTGTCTTTTCATAGGCCCTGTCTTCATAAGCCCTCTCTCGCCCTTCACGGGCGATGAGCTCAATAGCTCCATACTATTTAACATACGCCTGCCGAGGCTGCTTGTGGCGATAGTCGCCGGCGCCTCCCTTGGCGCAAGCGGTGTGATACTCCAGGGCATCCTGCGTAACCCCCTGGCTGACCCGTATGTGCTCGGCATCTCAAGCGGCGCGGCCCTTATGGCCGTCATCGCCTTTACAATGCCGGTGCTGATCATAACTTCTATGACGGTGCCTGTACTAAGCTTCATCGGCGCAATGTGCGCAAGCCTCATAGTGGCAGGGCTTGGACAAAGACGCGGAGTGCTTTGGCCCGAGAGGCTTCTGCTTGCGGGGGTGGGACTTGGTTTCCTGTTAAGCGCGGTCGTGCTTCTATTCCTGAGCCTTGCCGAAGACCAGGGCTTAAAGCGCGCGCTCCTTTGGCTCTTCGGCGACCTCTCCTTGACCGATTACTCGGTACTCGGCTATAGCGTTCTCATAGCCGCCATAGGTTTGATAATTGCCGTATTCAAGACAAAAGCCCTGAACGCTCTTATGCTCGGAGACGAGCTTGCCTTCAGCCTCGGCTTTAATCCCACGCGCGCACGGCTTGTACTTTTCATAGCCTCTTCACTCCTTACGGCGGCCAGCGTATCGATCGCCGGCGTTATAGGTTTTATCGGCCTCATTGTTCCGCACATCGTGCGCATGGCCCTGGGCGCGGACACGAAGGTAGTCCTGCCTCTTTCAATGATACTCGGTGCGACACTTCTCTGTGTTGCCGACACTATCGGCAGAACGATCATAAGTCCAACGGAGTTGCCCTCAGGGATAATTACCGCACTCATCGGTGCGCCGTATTTTCTTTATCTTCTAAAGAGAAAGGGTACCTTCGGTGAGAGATAAAGAGACAGCCATAAAGATAAAGCAAGCCGGTTTCCGCTACACGAAGGGCTTTACACTGAAGCCTACCTCGCTTAACCTTTACTGCGGCGAAACGGTTGCGCTTCTCGGCCCCAACGGCTCGGGAAAGTCCACCCTGCTTAAACTTGCCGGAGGGATACTTAAGCCAAAGGAAGGTTTGATCGAACTTTGGGGCAAGCCCATAGAAGAGTACCGTGGGACAGACAGGGCAAAGCTTGTAAGCTATCTGCCTCAGGTAGTAGGGATCGAGACCCCGCTCACTGTCTTTGAGGTCGCCTCCATGGGCCGCTATCCTTACAAAGGAAAGAGCGCAAGAGATATCAATGACGCGTTAAGCATCGTCGGACTCGACTCAAAAGCCGATGCCACGATAAAGGAACTCAGCGGCGGAGAACAGCGTAGAAGTTTTCTGGCAATGATGCTTGTTCAGGGCGCGGGAAGTATTCTCCTTGATGAGCCCCTTGCCAACCTTGATGTTAAGTACCAGCTTGAGATAATAAGACTATCAAAGAGACTTGCGATGGAAGAAAAGGTTTCCGTGACCGTAAGCATGCACGACATCGGGCTTGCGAGACTCTTTGACAGGGTAGTTGTTATGGATCAAGGTGAGATCATACAACAGGGAAGCCCGGCGGAGGTAATAACGCCGGGCCTTATTAAAGATGTATTCAAAGTAGAAGCAGAGGAGCTTAAAAGCCTCGGACTTTTCTAACGAGGACCGCCGCCTTGGCCGCCCTGGCCCATGATCCTGCTCCTCATTCTCATGCGGGCTATCTCCTCAACCTTCATAAAACGAACAGTATCGACCGCACCGAGCAGCTCTTCTATATCCTCATACTTCTTTTCCTTTTGTTTATGTATCCTCTTTGAGAGTTCATCGCCCTCATCAAGTATCTCTCGGGCTTCTGCCTTGCTCGGCCCACTCTCATCCATCTGCCTTATCCTCTCCTGATACTTTCTTTTCTCCTCCATTAAGGATATCATCTCTTTATCAAAGTCCTCAAGGATCTTTTTAAGATCTTTAGAACTGTCATCGTCAAGCTCGAGCTTTGTTTTTGACAACATGACGAGGAGGTTAATGAACTCGCCGCGCATCTCATTAGCCTTGCCCTTCAACTTGCCCTGAGGGTATCCGCCCTGCTTTTGACCCGGCCTGAGCACTGTTGAAGAGCCCTCACCCTCACCGTACTCGGACGACGGAGGCATCTCGGCGGATGCCCCGTTCAATGTAAATACCAGTACGATGACGATCATTGACAAAAAACCTATAACCATCTGCGTTCTTTTCTTCATATAAATAACTCTCCTTTCTATCTTGCCGCGGGGAAGTATCCTGTTAATTAACCGGAGCGGAGACTCGCTCTCCATCGCTCTGAACTTCACGAAATCTTTTCTGCCTGACCCCTTCTTTATACTCCTATACCGAGGCTTACGCAACTCAAATATTGCTGCCTCCATTTTCTCTAAGTTATCAAGGGTTTACGAAAGCTAAGAACTTTATATTTAGACAAATAATTACAACTAATATATTGAAATACTCGGAGAAAAATTATAAGATATTCTTTTCACAAACTTAAGGAATAACGCTAATGGACAACCTATTACTGGAAAAAGCAACAATAAAAGAGCTCTCAAAGAAACTCAGCTCAAAAGAGATAAGCTCTGTTGAGCTGACCGAAGCCTACATCTCCCGCATCAAGGAGCTTAACGAGAAGCTCAACTGCTTTATCACGGTCACTGAAGATAAAGCTCTCGTTGCTGCAAAAGCGGCGGATAAACGGATAAAAGACGGCTCTGATATTACACCCCTAACGGGCATTCCGATCTCACTAAAGGACATCTTCACTACAAAAGGGGTCCGTACGACCTGCGCATCAAAGATGCTGGGAAACTTCATCCCGCCTTACGACTCAACCGTTACCCTTAAACTTAAGGAAGCCGGAGCCGTTATACTGGGAAAGCTGAACATGGACGAGTTTGCCATGGGAAGCTCAACCGAGAACTCGGCTTTCGGGGTAACAAAGAACCCATGGGACACGCTTAGGGTTCCAGGCGGCTCAAGCGGAGGAAGTGCCGTGGCGGTTGCTGCCTCTCTTTCAACGGCCTCGCTCGGAACCGATACGGGCGGGAGCATACGCCAGCCAGCTTCACTTTGCGGAGTGGTTGGGCTTAAGCCCACCTACGGACGTGTTTCAAGGTTCGGCATGATAGCCTTCGCCTCAAGCCTTGACCAGGCAGGGCCATTCACGAAAACAGTCGAGGACGCGGCCCTTATGCTGAATGCCATTGCCGGACACGACGCTCAGGACTCTACCAGTATAAATGAACCGCCGCCGGACTTTACCGAAAAACTAGAGAACGGTGTAAAGGGGCTCCGGATAGGCGTGCCAAAAGAGTACTTCATTGAGGGACTTAATAAAGAGGTCGAGGATTCGGTAAGGGCGGCCATTGCGATACTTGAAAAACAAGGCGCGGAAGTCGTGGAGGTAAGCCTCCCGCACACGGAGTATGCTGTCAGTGTTTACTACCTTATCGCAACGGCAGAGGCATCAAGCAACCTCGCTCGCTTTGACGGCATACGTTACGGGCTGCGGGTGGACAACGGAGAAGGACTATTTGAGCTGTACAAGAACTCAAGGGACGCAGGCTTTGGCGCCGAGGTAAAGCGTAGGATAATGCTAGGCACCTACTCTCTCTCATCCGGCTACTACGATGCTTACTACAAAAAAGCATCCGAGGTAAGGACCCTGATAAAAAGAGACTTCGAGGAGGCCTTCAAGAAATGCGATGTGATCGCCACCCCGACCTCCCCCTCAACAGCTTTCAAGATAGGCGAGAAGGCAAGCGACCCGCTTACCATGTACCTCTCCGATATTTTTACCATATCAACGAACCTCGGCGGAAACCCCGGCATATCTATTCCCTGCAAGATAAGCAACGACGGGCTTCCCATAGGGCTTCAGCTTATAGGTAAGAGCATGGATGAAACCACGCTGCTGCAAGCAGCCAACGCTTATGAAAAACATAGCGGAGTTGGAATAATAACCCCAAAGCTATAGTAGACTGAGAACAAATATAATTCGGCTAAAAAGATCTGTTAAAACACCACGGCTCTTAAGGATAATACAACTGATATGAAGTATGAAACCGTCATAGGACTTGAGGTCCACGCGCAGCTTCTGACCAACAGCAAACTTTTTTGCTCATGCAGGGTAAAGTTCGGTAGCGAGCCAAACTCAGAGGTTTGTCCGATATGCCTTGGAATGCCCGGCGTTCTGCCTGTCATAAACAGAAGAGCCGTTGAGTACGCCGTAAAGATGGCGCTTGCGACCGACTGCACCGTGAACGAGAAAAGTGTTTTTTCGAGAAAGAACTACTTCTACCCCGACCTTCCAAAGGGATACCAGGTCTCACAGTTCGACCTTCCCGTTGCCGAGCACGGCCACATAGACATTGAGCTTGGGGACCCGCGAAAAGACGAAACAGAGATAAAACGTATCGGCATAACAAGGATACACATGGAAGAGGATGCCGGGAAGCTCATCCACGGCGAAGGAGCCGATGACAAGGACATAAGCTATGTCGACCTGAACAGAACAGGCACCGCTCTTATAGAGATAGTAAGTGAACCGGACATGCGCAACCCCGAGGAGGCGAGTGCCTACCTTAAGACCATACGTGACATACTTCTGTATCTCGGCATATGCGACGGCAACATGCAGGAGGGAAGCTTCCGCTGTGACGCGAACATCTCAATAAGACCTGTTGGACAAAAGGAGCTGGGAACAAGGACAGAGCTTAAGAACATGAACTCATTTAAGTTCATACGCGATGCATTGAATTATGAGATACAGCGTCACATAGATGTTATAGAAGGCGGAGAAAAGATAATTCAGGAGACACGGCTCTTTGATGTTCAAAAAGGCGTTACCCGTTCCATGCGAGGCAAGGAAGAGGCTCACGACTACCGCTACCATCCTGAGCCGGACCTTCTTCCCCTTATCGTTCCAAATGAACTCATAGAAAAAGCCAGGGGGGAGATGCCTGAGCTTCCGACAGAAAAAAAGAACCGCTTCATGGATGAGTATAAACTACCGATATACGACGCGGGAGTGCTGACCGGCTCAAAAGAGATGGCAAAGTACTTTGAGGAAAGTTTAACAGCAAGCTGTAAGCTATCAGGGATCCCTGAAGAAGAGAAACCGAAACAAGCTAAAATTACCTCCAACTGGGTAATGGGCGAGCTTACGGCGCTTCTTAAAGAAAACTCACTTGATATATCGGAGTGTAAGGTAACACCAAAAAGCCTGGCCGAGCTCATAAATATGGTCTCAAAGGACACCATCAGCGGCAAGGTTGCAAAGGATGTTCTGGGCGAAATGTTCAGCAGCGATAAAAGTGCTGAGGAAATCGTCAAGGAGAAGGGTCTTGTTCAGATATCGGACACGGGAGAGCTCTCGGCTGTGATAGACAAGATCCTCTCGGATAATGCGGATAGTGTGGAAAAGTATAAAGCAGGGAAGACAAAGCTCATGGGATTTTTTGTGGGAGAGGTCATGAAGGCTACAAAAGGTCAAGCAAATCCAGGGGTTGCCTCAAAACTCATAAAGGACAAACTTGGCTGAACATAGACAAGCAATACCTGCTGTGCTAAAATTTAGTATAAAATATGTAACTTGATCTAAGGAAAAGCAATGTCATTTATATGGAAAGACAACCTGAATATCGGTCATGAACTGATAGACTCGCAACACAAGGCCTTTTACACAAAGATCTCTGAGTTCAATGATTCGATAGATAGGGGAGACACCAAAGGGATAGACGACCTCTTTGAGTACATCAACGCATACGTAGCGGAGCACTTCAGCGTCGAAGAAGAGCTAATGAGCGAACATGGATATCCAAACATGATCGAACACAAAAAACAACACGCTGAGTTCATAAACGAATT
>DAOVXI010000192.1 GCA_030636245.1 Deltaproteobacteria bacterium | reverse complement strand
TTTGAAATAGATGCTAATGGAGATAATGTGCCTAATGGATGGACATTTGATACTTCTAATGAAAGAGATGATTGGTCCTGGGATAATACCACTTCTCACAGTGGCTCATACTCAGTAAAGGTTAGCGTACCTGGGTTGTCTAATGTAAAAACTAATCAATTAAAATCAGAAACCATGGAAGCAACTCCCAATACTGTTTATAGTATATCATTCTGGGCAAAGACACAAGGAGTTGGCGGAGAGGATAAACCTGCCGCCATAAGAGTTGTAGAATTAGATAACAGTGATGGCTGGATAAGACAGCATAGTGTTGAAGTCAGTTCAAGTTTTTGGAAGCAAGATGATGTGAGTTTTATTACATCTTCTAATTGTGCTAAGATTTACATCTACGCTAATATATGGAATGGCTATGGCACTGCCTGGTTTGACGATATATCCTTAAAAAGGATGAACGGTGCTTTAACTAATGTCATCAGAACAGATTCTTCTGACATTGTTATAACTAATTTGAACAAGACTATAACCTATGAAGAGGGGAAAGACTATAATGTTATTGATGGAGAAATGAGTTATCCATATAGCTCTGTTCATACATCTACAAGAATAGAACGAGTAGAAAGTGGAGATATTGTAGGAGGCGAGACAGTATTAGTAAGTTATGATTTTGTAGTAAATGTAACAGGCTATTGGTGGAGTCACCCTTACTGTATCTCTGAACCGAGAACTTATAATATTATGTTTAGAGTACTCAGCGATATAATCAATGATGAGGTTTTCAAACCAAACTATATCAGCATAGGCCATGATGAAATCAATGGGATAAACAGGGATTCAAGAAATAAAAAAAGAAACATGATCAACGCTGAATTGTTAGCCGAGGATATAAACAAATTAAATAATTATATCCACACCATAGACCCTGACATAAAAATGATGATGTGGGATGATATGCTTAACCCTTGGCATAATGGAGGCAAAGAGGATTATCAGGTTCAATATGGTGGGCCTCCAGGTAAGACTTCTGATGCTATAGAGTTAAATTTAATCCCAACGGATGTTATTCCGATGATATGGTGGTACGAACACTGTGATTCGAAAGGAATAATGGCCAATAGCCCTGGATACTACAAATCCAAAGGTTTCGATTATCTTGTCTCTTCTTGGTATAACGAAAAAAATATCAGGATGTGGGCAGATATTTTAAGGGAAAGAAAAGATAGCTTTGGAATATTAGATACAGCTTGGCATGATAGGTGGAAAGGACTAATTCCCTCAGCTGCCTACTCTTGGTCTCACAAAGCCTATCCCATTGCCGTAGCCTCCTCAGTTGAAGGGTCTGGGTTAGAAGCTATTAACGCCATAGATAATAACACCTCTACGCGTTGGTCATCTAACTTTACAAATAATGAATGGATATACATAGACTTCATAACCCCTAAGACCTTTGATACTGTCAAACTTAACTGGGAAAATGCCTATGGTAAAGCTTATGAAATCCAGATATCAGATGATGCTACTAACTGGACTACTATCTACACTGAAACCAACTCTGATGGAGAGATAGATATAATCGGTGTAGGAGAACAGACCGCCAGATATGTTAAGATGAATGGCCTTCAACGTGGTACAGGATGGGGTTATTCTCTGTGGGAATTTGAAGCAGGTTATTTTCCTCCTATAGCCTTCTGGGCTATGAATGAAGGTTCAGGGTCGATAATATATGATGGAACATCTAATCACAATGACGGCACCATTTACAGTGCTGAATGGACACAGGGTATAAATGGCTCCGCCCTCTCCTTTGATGGCATGGGTGATTATGTGGAGGTTCCAGACTCAGAGAGTCTTGCTCTTAGCAATGAGGTAGCAGTAGGTGCTTGGGTCAGATTCAATCAATCCACCTCCCAGAAGGCAACCTCTCAATACATCTTAAAGAAAGATTTTGCTTTTAAGTTGGGATGTGAGTATCAATCGTTTCCCAATGATGAGTTTAAGTGGGTAAGAATTGGACATAACGCTACTCCTGCTACTGATACTACATCCGCAAGATATGGCTCAAGTTCTGCAAAGTTCACCAGGACCGCTAAAGGAAACTCCAGCCTTATAAGCCGCTATATCGATCTTACTGGGGTTAGCTCTATAACCTTGCACGGCTACAATAAGGCAGAGAATGTAGTCCGAGGCACATATGACTGGGAAAGATTAGGATGGTTTGGCAGATGGTATGATGAGAACAAGAACCAAATGTCAGGTTGCCCTGACTTAGGCAGCTGGGAAGGAACATTTGATTGGACTTTACAGGAGAGAACTGTAACTGTACCTGAAGGAGCTAAATATTACAGGATCTTGGCGCTTGGTCTTGAGCAATGCACAGGCACAGGCTGGTGGGATGATGTCAGGATAACAGACCAGAATAACAACGTTCTCTTTTACGCTTCTTTTGAAAACGATGAAGTTTGGTTTAAAGTTTATAATTCTGACCCTGATATAGGATGGGTTGGAATCCCTGTTAGCCAGACCACAGGCCAGTTTACCCACTACCATGGCCAATACGATAAAGAATTTATCTATATCTATCAAGATGGCACAGAAAAAGCCAGATTAAGATATAATTTCCCATTAAACACCTCAACTGAGAACATGGTGATAAGTGAAGGAGTTAATGGTATCATTGACGAAGTGGAAATCTACAACCGTGCCTTAGCCGCTGAAGAAATTTTTGGTGAATATAAAAAATATCAACCTATAGTGACTGCTTCCTCGGTTGAAGCTCCTGGCTTAGAAGCAGAGAAAGCCATTGATAACAATACCTCAACAAGATGGTCTTCAAAGTTCAGTGATCCTCAATGGATATACATAGACTTTAAAACCCCCAAAACATTCTCCATAGTTACTCTTAACTGGGAGACCGCTTATGGTAGGGCTTATGAAATTCAAATTTCAGATGATGCTGTTAACTGGACAACTATTCATACAGAAACAAGCTCAGATGGAG
>DAOVXI010000065.1 GCA_030636245.1 Deltaproteobacteria bacterium | reverse complement strand
TCCATCTCAAAGACCCCCATAGGGCCGTTCCATATTATTGTCTTGGCGTTTTGTATGGCTTCCGCAAAGAGCGTAACCGTTGCCGGGCCGATGTCCAGGGCCATCCAGTTGCTTGGTATCTCCTGATATGTTACGACCTTGGTTTCTGCGGCCTGATGGAATTTATCTGCCACAACAAAGTCAACCGGGAGATAGAGCTTTATCTTCTTGTTCCGTGCTTTCTTTATGACCTTCTTGGCTTCTGTGAGCGCCTCGTCCTCAACGAAACTCTTTCCTGTTTCATAACCGAGAGCTTTATAAAAGGTGAGGGCCATGCCGCCGCCTATTATTAGTTTGTCCACCTTTGAGCAGAGGCTTGATAGCACCCCTACCTTGTCAGATACTTTCTTGCCTCCTACTATCGCTATCAGCGGTTTAGTTGGGGAGTCCATCGCACGGGAGAAGTAGTCGAGCTCTTTTTTCATGAGTAGCCCGGCTCCGACCGTCTTAATGTACTTGGTTACGGCTACATTCGATGCGTGCGCGCGGTGGGCTGTGGCGAAGGCATCGTTAATGTATACGTCGGCTAGCCCCGCAAGTGCTTTGCCAAACTCAGCGCTGTTCTCTTCCTCTCCCGGATGGAAGCGAAGGTTCTCAAGAAGGATTATGTCGCCATCCTCCATGACCTCGACCATCTTCTTTGTTTTATCGCTTAGGCAGTCTGGAGCGAGCTTAACCTCTTTTTCTATCAGGCGGGAAAGTCTTTTCGCAACAGGCGCGAGGCTCATTGTCGAAACCTTCTTGCCTTTGGGCCGTCCGAGGTGAGAGCAGAGTATGATACGAGCGCCTTCGTCAAGAGCGTAATTGATGGTCGGAAGAACGCCGCGTATCCGTGTGTCTTCGGTTATGTTGCCGTTCTCGTCAAGAGGCACGTTGAAGTCAACTCGTATGAGAACACGCTTTTTCCGAAGGTTAAGCTGATCTACAAAGGTAAGCCCCTTATTGGTCATTATATTCCTTTCTCGTTTATCATGAGAACCAGGTCCTTCATTCTGTTGGAGAAGCCCCATTCGTTATCATACCACGAAAGAACCTTTATCATGTTCCCTCCGAGGACCTTTGTGCTCATGGCATCGAAGATAGAGGAGTGTGGGTTGCCCTTAAAGTCCACAGAGACGCAGGGCTCATCGCAGTACTGGAGAACCCCCTTCATATCACCTTCGGCGGCTTTCTTGATGGCGTTGTTTATCTCCTCTTCCGTTGTATCCTTTTCGAGCTCACAAACAAGATCGACCAGAGAGACCGTCGGCACGGGGACCCTAACGGCCATGCCGTCAAGCTTGCCCTTTAACTGGGGAAGCACCAAACTTACGGCCTTTGCCGCTCCCGTTGTCGTGGGTATCATTGAAAGAGCCGCCGCACGCGCTCTCCGAAGATCCTTATGCGGAAGGTCGAGTATCTTCTGGTCATTGGTGTAAGCGTGAACGGTTGTCATAAGTCCGCGAACAATGCCGAACTCGTCACTTAAGACCTTGGCAACCGGCGCGAGACAGTTCGTCGTGCATGAGGCATTGGATATTATGTTGTGTTTGGCCGGGTCATAATCGTTACTGTTAACTCCCATGCAAAGGGTTATGTCCTCGTTCTTGGCGGGAGCGCTGATGACGACCTTTTTTGCGCCTGCCTTCAGGTGAAGCTCGGCCTTGTCCCTTGCGGTAAAGAGCCCGGTGCACTCAAGAGCTATGTCTATTCCGAGATCCTTCCAGGGAAGGTTTGCCGGGTCACGTTCGCTTGTTATCTTTATCTTGTGTCCGTCTATGACGATCTCGCAATCTGTTGCAGATATGTCCTTATCAAGAATGCCGAAGACGCTGTCGTATTTTAAGAGATGCGCCAGGGTCTTAGCGTCGGTTAAGTCGTTTATCGCTACTACCTCAATGTCTTTTTCATTAAGGCAGTTCCTTAGAACATTTCTTCCGATCCTTCCAAAGCCGTTTATAGCTATCTTTACCGCCATTTAATTTGCTTCCTCCTGTAATTTATTTCAAGCTGTTTATTATGTGTATTTTTCGAGTGCGTCTCTTATGTGCCTTGTCATCATCTGCCCAGGAGCGGTGCGCGCCTTTTTGCTGCACCCTATGGCGCCGTAGGTTATTAGCGAGCCGAGCAGAGGGAAGAATATCCGTGATGATTTTCCGAGCGGCCCCATCGCGATAATTATTATATTATCTTCTTCTATCAAAAGCCCTGCAAGCCTCTTGAGGTCATTCTTTGTCTTAGCCTTTGCTGCTATCTTTACAATGTCAGCGCCGGCTCTGCGCGCGTCGCTTATTATTTTCTTAAGTTTTGTATCACTCGGGGTCGCCTTAAAGTCGTGGAAGGAGACAATGAGTTTTTTGTTATGTTTTTTGGCTAAAGCTTTAACATCTTTTATTATCTTTTTTGAGCCAAGCTCTATGTCGATTGCGTCGGTGTGGGGTGTTAAGAGTTTGAAGAGTTCGAGCCTTGTTGTGTCGTCTATCGTGTGTCTTCCGCCCTCTGCTTTACTCCTTATGGTAAGAAGTATCGGGAGTTTTATCTCTTTGAGTTTGCCTGTTGCGTTGAGCAAGGCTTTACAGCTTCGGTCCTTTAAGGTGTCTACCCTTAGCTCAAGCAGCGTTGCCCCGTCTTTTTTGGCTTTTCTGAGTGTGGCGGGGACAACGTTATCAGCCACGACCCCCGCTATGACAGGGTTTTTCCCAAGTTCTACTGCTTTAAGTTTTAGCTTTGGGGGCATGGGTAATTTTTTCGCAAATATTTTATTTTAAGAGTTTTTGCCTTGAAGTTCAGCTATATATATTTACTTTAAATACCGCAAAAAGTCAAGGAATTCACTTTTTCACTATTATGTATGAAGGGGATTGACGAGTCTTTGGCTTTGAGGGATAATGCCGAGCAGGGCAGTTTATTATCAGTGGGCAATGGCCCGCCCTATGAAGCAAAGAAGCGTATTCTGCAATTTGACCGGTGCCTAATGACTTACCACTTGAGGTTTTAATGATAAAAACATTAAAAGAGGATTGTTTTGGATGTACCGCATGCAGTGCTATATGCGATTTTGCCGCGATATCTATGGAAAAAGATGTTGAGGGTTTTGTCTACCCCATAGGCGATCAGGATAAATGCACTGACTGCGATCTCTGTAATAAGGTTTGTCCGGCACAGAGTGAAAGTTTTGCGAAGAACAATACCGTAAGCCCTGACTGCTTTGCCGGTTGGTGTAGAGATGAGAAGATACGTAAAGAAAGTTCATCAGGCGGCGTCTTTACTTTATTGGCGGAGTATGTTCTTGATAATAATGGTTTTGTCTGCGGCGCATCATTTGATGAGGATAACAGGTTAAAGCAAGTCATCATTGATGATAAAAAAGAACTTCCGAAGTTAAGGGGCTCTAAGTACATTCAATGTGAAATGGGCGATGTTTTCTTAAGGATCAAGGAGCTTCTGGATGAAAATAAAGTTGTCCTATACGTCGGAACACCGTGTCAGGTTGCCGGGTTGCACGGTTTTTTAAGGAAGGATTACGATACGCTACTCAGTGTTGATCTGTTGTGCCATGGAACGCCATCACAAAAAATATTTGATAGATATATGGAAGAAGTAGGCGAAGGTAAAGATGAGATCTCCGGCATTTCTTTTCGAGATAAAACCACTGGCTGGAGTAATTTTAGTTTTTGTTTTAGCTTTGATTATAAGAAGAATAATGTTCAAAGTAAATACCTAAGGCAATTTAGAAATACCAGATACATGGTTGGACTTACTAAAAACCTAACGTTAAGGCCTTGTTGCACAAGCTGTGCTTTTGCTACATTGCCACGGGTTTCGGATATAACACTGGGGGATTTTTGGGGCATAGATTCTTATGATAAAAACCTCGATGACGACGGTGGCACCTCCATGATATTAGTTAATAACTCTAAGGGAAGAAAGCTTTTGGAAAAGATCAAGCCTGAGATGGCGACTTGTCAGGCAGTCCCTCTGGAGGTTGCCGTAAAAAGAAGTCCCATATTGAGGATGCCTGCGGTGGTGCATAAGAACAGAGGGTCTTTTTTTAAAAAAGTAGGAGATAGATCATCTGTAATAAATTTAATCGAAAGAGAGTTGGGGCGAAACAGAGTCGGTATAATGAATTTTCATTCTAGCAACCATGACTTTGGAGCCGTTATGGTTGCTTATGCACTCTCAAGGTCGGTAGAAAGATTGGGCTATAAACCGGAGATCGTAAATTTCGTGCCCAAGCGTTTTAAAGGCGATAACTCGGTTTTTGATGACTTTAGAAGGAAATTTCTAAAAAGAACTAAACTCTGTAAGTCGGTAGCTGAACTAAGAAAACTAAACAGATTCTTTGATAAGTTTGTCGTCGGAAGCGGTCAGGTCTGGCGATGGCATTCTGATTATAGATACTTCTTCAACTGGGTCCTCGGGAATAAAAGCATCATTTCTTACGCGGCAAGTTTTGGGAGCGATAGATTCGTTGGCAGCGAAGTGGAGAAGGGAAGGATACGAGAGCTTCTTTCAAGGTTTGAGTCCGTCTCCGTCGGGGAGAAAACAGCCGTGGATATCTGCGATGATACCTTCAATGTCAGCGCCGAGCAAGTGCTTGATCCGACTCTTTTGTTAAGTGCTCAAGATTATGAAGAGATCATCTCCAGCTATGATGTTAAGGAACCCGAAAAGAAATATGTTGCTTATATGTTTTTGGATGACGACCCTCGTAAGGTCAAGGATGAGATCAAGAATATTGAGAAGTTAAAGTCAGAATATGAATTTATAAATGTTCTGAAGAATGAAGAAGGTGATTCTAATTCTGTTGGTCAGTGGCTAAGTTTGATCAAGAATGCGGAGTATTTTATTACCGATTCATTCCACGGCTGTATATTCGCGATAATATTTAGAAAGCAGTTTGTTTGCATTAAAAGAGATATCGGAGGGAACATCCGCATAGAAAGTCTTTTTAACACACTCGGAATAGAGGAGAACCGATTTCATGAGAATCTAAATGATGTAACAGAAAAATCATTTCAAAGCAAGATTGACTATGAGAGTGTTTATAATAAACTTGAGGCAAACAAGGTTACCTCCCTCGGTTTTCTTAAGAGAAGTCTTTCAATTGAGCCTTCACTAAAGAACTATGTTTTAGATGATGGGGCGAGCACCATACGCCTCTTTAATTGGCTGCCTATCGTGAAAATAGAGTGCAGTGTTAGGTATGATGAAGTAAGGGTCATGCTTTTTGGCTTTATATATTTACTTAAAATAAAACGAAGTAGAGATTCCCTGAAACTCTACTTATTCGGGAAGTGGCCTGTTTTAACGTTATAAAGGTCAGGGCGAACGGTTGGGGAATCAGAAGAGAGTCAAACGAAACCGTTCGTGCTGAGCTTATCGAAGTATGACGGTTGGGTTCGGATATTATCAGTGGGCAATGGCCCACTCTACGAGGCTATGAATAGATTATGGCAGAAAGGGTGGTGACAGGTTTTTCAGATAGCAGGCGAGGTAGTAAAAAAAGTTTTTAAGAAGTCACACATAGATCTTTGGAAAGGAGGTCCACTTTAATATGCTTCATAATGAATTAAATGCTTTCCAAAAACAATGTCTTGAAAAATGCAAGAATTTTTTGAAAACAACAACCAATGCTGATGTTATAGAGTTTGAGAAAAAGGTTGGAAAAAAAGAAATATATCATATGGCTGTAGTTAAGGTCGCAGGACAAATATTTGAGTTGTATATATATGAGGATGAGGCAGGGTTTATGACAAATGGTAATAAGTGGACTATTTATGAAAAACCAGATTATTCTTCGGAAGATTTGCTAATTGATGCATTTATTGATGGGTTATCGAAAAAGATTTTAGATAGGTAGTATATTAATCGGTGGCCATTGCCCATCTAAGATGAAGTGCCTTACTGTTTGAACAAAAAAAGGGCGGGAAAAATTCCCGCCCTTTTTGTTTTATATTATGGTTTGCCTACTAGCTATTCGGCAAAGCCCTTTAGGAGCTTGGCTCTTGTCGGGTGGCGAAGCCTTCTGATGGCCTTGGCCTCGATCTGACGGACCCTTTCACGGGTAACTCCGAGCACCTTTCCTCCCTCTTCAAGTGTGTAGTCCTGACGCTCACCGATCCCAAAACGCATGCGAAGAACCTTCTGCTCACGTTCCGTAAGGCTATCCAGAGCCATATCGGTCTGGTCAGACAAATCTTTCTCGACCGCCGCCTCTGTTGGCGATGGGCTCTTCTCGTCCTCAATAAAGTCTCCGAGCGAGCTTTCCTCATCGTCGCCGATAGGGGTCTCCAAACTCAGGGTCTGTTTCATAAGCCTTAAGATGCGCCTTACCTTACCGATGGGGATATCCATCCTCTCGGCAATCTCTTCAGGGAAGGGCTCTCTGCCAAGGTCCTTCAGGAGCTGGCGTGAGGTCTGTAGAAGCCTGTTTATCGTCTCTATCATGTGCACCGGGATACGGATCGTGCGTCCGTGGTCGGCGATGCTTCTTGTTATGGCCTGGCGTATCCACCATGTGGCGTATGTAGAGAATTTGTAGCCCTTTTTGTAGTCGAACTTGTCAACGGCCTTCATGAGCCCGATGTTACCTTCCTGTATAAGGTCGGAGAATTTCAGTCCTAGATTGACGTAGCGCTTGGCGATGCTTACGACAAGACGAAGGTTAGCCTCTATGAGGCGCTGCTTCGCGCGCCAGAGCTTGTAGTTCTCCTGGCCGGTCTCCGCTGAGAGATCCTTGAGCTCGGGCCTTTTCATATCAATAAGCGTCAAAACCCGTGTAACCCTCTTCATGGCTCTTTTGCTCTTCTTGGGGCCGCGCTTACGCTCTTCCCTTGCGACCAGCCTTTCGATCATAAGGATACGTGTGGTTATTCTTTCTATCACCTCAGGGCTAAGGTTCACATCCTGCAGGACCTTGTATGCGCCCGCGGCCTTTCTTCTCTTTAGTTTTTCGATTTGAGTAAGCGATTTTTCGATAAACTCCTCGTTGAGCTGACCTTCTTCGGTCTCTTCAAGCAGTTTTCTTATGGAGGTGTGTCCTTCACGGATACGTCCGACCGTTCTTAATATCTCCATCATGGCAAATGGACTGCCAAGTGTCAGTCTCTTCAGCTCACCGCTTGCCTCTTCGATTGCCATGGCGAGCATTATCTCATCTTCACGTTTAAGGAGCGATACGGCGCCCATCTCACGCATGTAGATGCGAACAGGGTCCTCGACCCTCTCGGCTTCAAGCACCTCTTCCTTCTTGTCCGAGCTCTCCTCTTCCTGGGCAGGGCCTTTTTCAGCCGTGTCCACGACCTCGATCTCCATCTCACCGAGGGTCTCAAGGAGGTTATCCATATCCTCGACCTGGAAGTTTTCCTTGGGGAATGCCTCGTTTATCTCATCATATGTGAGAAAACCTTTGTCCCTTCCAAGGTTAATAAGGTCAATGATCTCGTTTGAGTGAGAACCGTTGCCGTTACTCTTTTTTTGCGTCTTTTTCTTCGTGTTCGTTTTTTTGGTAGTGCTTTTGGACATTTCAATACCTCTTATTATGAAAATGTAAAACTTATAAAGTATATCACTCGGAACAGCCTCATGTCAAGAGGAGAGGTCTTAATTTACGGTTGTGTTAGGTTATTTTTGTGGAATGTGAATATATTTTAATCCATATTTATTTTTAAGTAAATTTTATGATAAAAAGACGATTTATTTGGTGACAAGCAGTAATTTTTTTGCTAATCTTTGCAGTACTCCCTGGAAGGAATTACAGCTCTTTTAAAGGGATGAGAGTAGCATAAACCTAAAACATATCCGGAGGGACGCAGTCAATGGCTAAGAAGAAGTTTGTTTACTTTTTCGGAGGAGGCAAGGCCGAAGGTAAGGGAACAATGAAGGAACTTCTCGGAGGTAAGGGCGCAGGTCTGGCCGAGATGACGAACATAGGGCTTCCAGTGCCCGCAGGCTTTACCATCACAACAGAGGTATGCGACCTCTACTACAAAAGCAACAAGAAGTATCCCCCCGGGCTAAAGTCCGAGACAGACAAACACCTGAAAAAACTTGAAAAGCTCGCCGGAAAGAAACTCGGCGACCCCAACGACCCTCTCCTGGTATCCGTAAGGTCCGGTGCTTCTATGAGCATGCCAGGCATGATGGAGACTATCCTGAACCTTGGACTTAATGACAAGAGTGTTGAGGGGCTTGCGAAAAAGACCAGTAACCGAAGGTTTGCACTTGATGCGTACCGCCGTTTTATAGCCATGTACGGCACCACGGCAAAGGGAGTGGACAAGGACAAGTTCGAGGAAGAGTTCGAGGACATTAAGCAGAGAAAGACCAGAACAAGGCTCAAGGTCAGAACAGCGCATGTCTCGGATACCGATGTCAATGAAG
>DAOVXI010000150.1 GCA_030636245.1 Deltaproteobacteria bacterium | reverse complement strand
TCGCCGATCTTTTTATGGGCGGTGTGTTGGTCAAGTCTCTTCATTACATTGGATATCGTTTGCCGTGCTTCTTTGTAGTATCCCATGGATGTATAGATGCCGGAGGCTTTGAATGTGAAATCATCGAATCTTTTTGTCTCAGGGAAGTTATTAAGGAAGAACCCTACTATGCGTCCGAGTTGTTCGGCACTCTTTGCGGTATCGAGCTCCTCTTCTTCGCTGGCGCCTGCGCTGACGAGCTCAAGTGATAACAGGGCCGCGAACGCAGCATCCTCGCCTTCCTGCTTGCCGTTATAGAACTGCATTGTTTTCTCATATCTCGATGCGGCATCACTGTATTCCTTGGATGAGAACGAAGCCTCTCCGAGCAAGAGGTAGACCTCTTTCTCGTTCTTTGTGTAGGGGTAGTACAAGAGATATTTTTTATAGCCCTCCATGGCCTTAAGGAGCATCTCCGGGTCATTATTTTTTTCGTTTATGCTGTGATAGTGCTTTGATAGGGTTAAAAGAGCCTGGCTCACGCTCTCGTCAACTTCCTTTGCGCCCGGGCTTTCACGGTCACTGAAGGTGCTGCGGTACCACGGGCTCTCCGGGGTAAAATCCTTGACCATATCCTCCATAACACGCAGTGTTGCTTCCGTGTCGTTCATGCCTCTGTATGTTTCTATTGTTTTCGCCTGCGCGAGCGGAAGAAGTTTGTTTGAGTGGAAGATGGTGTTAAAGATATTGAAGACCTCAAGTGCGTCCTGGTTCCTTGTCTGGTTGTTCAAGAGCGTTATGAGTCCGATAAGCGAAGTAGGGGCGAACTCCCTTGTGGCCGAGCTGCTTATCTTCAGCATTACTTCCTCTGGGATACTCATGTGCGCAAGTGAGCCTATTATCTGTGCCTTAGCCTCCGCCTTAAGTGAGGCTGTTCCCGCGCCCTGTGTTTCATTTACCTTATCAATGAGGTCGGCAAAGCTGTCTATGGAGCTTGAGTACTCTTCGAGTTTATAGTAACACCAGGATATTTTGTATAGTGCCTTCTCAAAATAAATAGGGTCCTCGCGTTCCAGTATCATGGAGTATGTGCTGATGGCTTTATTATACATGGAGGCGTCAAAGTATATCTCACCCAGGCGGAAGGCGACCTCGGGGTAGTAATCGCTTTTCGGGTACATGGAAAGGAACTTTATGAATACCTCGCCGGCACGGTCATAGCTGTTTCCTTCAAAGAGCGCGTAGCCGAGCGTGTAGAGCACGGCCTCTATCCCCGGTTTTCTCGGATAGCGTTCCACTATGATGGAGTAGGTGTTTATTAACTCAGAGTGATCGGCGACCGGGGCAACGGGAGCGGTCTTTATGCGTCCTTCGCTGTACAGTGCCAGTTGTTCTTCGAACTCAAGGTAGAGGTCCTTAAGCTCCTCCACGCTACTTTCAAAGTAGTCATCGGTAAGTGCCAGGAGTGTTTCAATGGAGAACTCATCAGACTCCATGGCGTACTTCGAGTACTTTGTGAGCGCCTCCGGATCTACCTCGACCTCGAGGGAGAGTTCCTCTCGTACCTCAGGGGCGCTCATTGTACAGCCGCCGCATAAGAGAAGCAGGGCCAGCATCGCAAGCCATGGGGCCATAAGAGAGCTACGGCGTATTTTTAAATTAGATATCATCTCACTTACTCTTCTCATCCTTCTTTGAGAGGGTCTTTTCTATCTCCTCCAAGAGTTGCGTTAGGTTCTTCTCTATCGGACGCATTTCAAATTGCGCGATGCCCGCTCTTCTGACAAGTATCTCCTCAATGATATTAAGCGAGTCATACTCGGCTTTTTTGGCGGCGGCACTGCCATCCGTGACCATCTTAAGGGTTTTCTCGATCTTCGAGAGAAGTTTCCGGTCCTCCCTTATGTTTAAGCTGACCCGGGCCTCCATCTCCGGGAGCTTGCCCAGAAGCTCTGTTGTGTTCGTAAGTTTCAGTTGCTCCATGTCGACCACTATCTGTTCAAGACGGCTTGTGCCCCAGTTCTTTCTGTCGTCCTTGGTGTCGTCTATGACCATCCAATAGATGAACTGGCAGTACTGTGTGTTGTTCAGATACCAGATGCCTTCTTTCCCGTCCAGCGCGACCATATCGAGAATGCGCTCTTCATTCTTTGAAAGTATTCGGTTGAGCCGTCTGCTCCAGCGTAGCTTGATCTCGGTTGTGGACAGCCCGCTTTTCTTATACCGTAACTGTCCGCTTTCATCGGTGAGAACCGTATCGCCAACCCCCCTTAACATGGCCGTGCTCCCGTTGATGCGTGTTCTAAGGTCATTAATGCTCTTCGATTTAGCCTCGATCTTTCTTTTAAGAAGGGACTGGACCAGGGTAAGCCTAAGCTGATCCTTTTCATGCTGCTCTCTTATCAAACGAAACGCCTCAAAGTAAGCCGCGGCCTTCTTGAGCCTTGCCCTGTCCAGCTTCAAGGCATTGTGCCGCAGGGCGAGCATGATCTTGTCCTGTTCATTGAATGTTGCATCAATATCCTCTTGGCTCAGGTCCATGAGGAAGAAGTCCGGTATATGCTTTTCATTGGCAATGATATTGTAGCCGAGCTTGAGTTCATTCAGGCTATCGAGAATGATTATGGCAAGCTCTCGTGCTTTAAGCGGTTCGCCTGTTTTGATGTAGGCGTATACCTCAAGTGCCATCACTTCCCGCTCCCGCTTGTCGTATATCTTCAGGGGCTTGAGTTTGTTTATTATCTCAAGCGTTTTTGAGTAGTATCCGTCGCTTGCCAGCGCCCATGCTCTGGCTGTGAGCGCCTCGGTGTGGAAGCTGCTGTTCGCGGGGATGGTCCTTAGGATCGAGTCGGCCAGGGCATAGTTGCCTTTCTCATGGTCGATGTAGCCGGTAAGGAGCGTGACCTTGTTCTTAAGCTCACCTTTTGGGAGCGTCCTTGATAAACCGCTCAGTATACTTCGTGCTTCATCATAGTTGTCGTCCAAGGTCTCTATCTGGGCAAGCATTATGCGCGCGTATGGGTAGATCTCGTCACCGGGCGTTATGTTGCTGAGCGCTCTATGAGAGCTGTCAAATTTTCCAAGCTTAAAGAGCGAGAGGGCACTCAGGTAATCAGCCTCGGGACCCCTTATCTTTGAATTAAAGTTTACTATGGAGGAGAACTCGCCTCGCTGGTAGAGTTTTTCAAAGACATCAAGAAGGCCGGGCATCTTTTTGAACCGTGCGTTCAGAAAAGGTTCTATCTCGTCTTTGTTATGGTTAAGGATAAGCTCCGACTGGATATTAAGGAGAAGGGCACGGTTTCTCATATCCCGCCTGTCTTTGTGCCTGAGTGAGTACTCAAGCGTATACTTGGAGAGAAGCCTCTCGCTTATTATGGCGGTCTTAAGGTAGTGACCCGTAGTGTAGTAGTAGGTAGCGGTCTCAAGATCGTAGATGCTTTTTTTTATATCTTCGGGTGGCTGTGAGAAGGAGTACTTGGGCGTAAGTAAAAAGACGGCTAGGGTGATGGCCAGAAGCGATAAGGGTATCTTAAGTCTTACCTCCATCGGCTTTCTATTGCCCCTGGGAATCGATAATTATTTGCAGTCTTTTGGGCCGTGCCTTAACGTCGTTATCTTCAAGCACAAAGGTTATCTCTATGAAGGCGGCCTCAGCGCCAGTGACCGTCTTCCACAAGACCTCATCGCTTTTGAAGTTTGACTGGCCTTCAAGCTGGTACTGGTACTTTAATGTGAAGCTATGCCCTCCGCGCTCTATGGCACCCCTATAGAACTGGTGCCGGCCGTTGTTCCTCAGGGCCGAGTTCTCGGTCGGGGTATAAAAGTGGTTCCACAGGGGGACGCCGTTGTCTTTTACCTCAAGGGAAATTATCCTGAAGCTGTCGCCCTTTTTAACGGACATGGTAAGCGGGGTGAGTATGGAGTCGCGCTGGAGATCTCCTATATCAAGTTCAAGCTCTTCTATCCTCTGGTCGATCACCTCATAGTTCCTGTATAGCTCCTCGAGGGCATCCCTTATGGTCTCACTGCTATCCTGTGGTTTTTCCTTGATACTCTGTGTTTCCTCGCCGCTTTGGGCCGAGACCGGATAAACCGAGAGAGGGAAGTAGAGGGCGAAGATAAAAGCTGTTACCATAAGTATCTTGATATATTTCATAAGCATCTCCGCTCCCCCCGTCTTTTGTGAATAACCTTTTGAAAACACTTATTTTTAACATAAATCAGGGGCTATTTCAAATGTCAATTACCGTGCTTGACAAGCTTGGTTATTTGTGGAAAATAAGGGGATAGGGTCAGATCAATAAAAATATACTAAATTAATGTCGAGGGGATAATATGAAGATAATTAGAGGGTCGTTGTTCGTTGTTGTGT
>DAOVXI010000145.1 GCA_030636245.1 Deltaproteobacteria bacterium | reverse complement strand
AATATGAAGATAATAGCAAAAAGCCCGTCGCTCAATGCGCCCCAGATGTCGAGCTTCAGGAATGTCGGAGCGATCGATGGGGGCATGGCTATTATCCCGTCAAAGCTGGACATACCGAATATAAGGGACGCAACAAGCGAGGAGGCGATACCTATAAGTATCGCGGCCCTGACCTTAAGTGCCATGAGAGAAGATATGACCGTAAGGCCGAAGAGGGTAAGGAGGACCGGAGGGCTCCCAAGCTCCCCAAGCCCTATGAATGTCCCGGGCATCGCAACAACAAGCCCGGACCACTCGAGACCCACAAGGGCAATAAGGAGTCCTATGCCGGCGGCGATAGCCTGTTTAAGCGAGTCAGGGACACTCTCGACAACTTTTTCTCTGAAGCCGAGAAAAGAAAGAATGATAAAAAGTACTCCTGAGATAAAGACCGCACCGAGTGCTATCTCCCACTTGATGCCCATGGTAAGAACAACAGTATATACAAAAAAGAAGTTATGACCCATGGCAGGTCCCAGAGCTATGGGGTAGCGTGCAAGCACGCCCATTAGTAAGGTCGCGAATGCGCTTGAGAGGCATGTGGCGGTCATGACCGAGCCAAAGTCCATGCCCACGGCGCTTAGTACGGCAGGTTGAACAAAGATGATGTAGCACATCGTAAAGAATGTGGTGGCTCCGCCTGATGCTTCACGAGCAAAGGTAGAGCCGCTTGCTGTTACCCCAAAGTATCTGTCTATTGAATTCATAGCTATAGATTGTAGCAGAGTTATTCAAACAGAGTCAATTAAGTGTATCTTGCTTGACGCTAGTTCCATACCACTGCTATACTCTAGGTACTACAAGGAGGAATTTTGATGGGACTTTTTGAAGATTTTGATCCGGAGAAGGTGCTTAGGAAGGCTTTGAAGAACGGCGGAGAACTCTCGGAGATATACGCTGAAGATACCTCCACGACCTCGATCGTGCTTGAAGAGGATAAGATAGAGAATATACTCGGCGGACGGGATCGTGGCTGCGGGATAAGGGTTATCGCGGGCCTCAAGACCTTTTACGCTTATACCAACAGTATTAATGAGGCTTCCTTGCTGGAGCTTGCCGAGATGGTCTCTGCGGCTGTTAAAAATGGTCAGGACAGAGGGGACGTTCATCTTAAGGGTAAAGAGGTGGCCCCCGGCTTTAAGATCATAACACCTCCGGGTGATGTGTCATTGAATGACAAGGTCGAGCTTACGAAACGGGGTAACTCTGCAATGCGTGGCTTTGATAAGCGTATCATTCAGGCAAAGGTGGTTTACGGCGACGCATTTAAAAAGATGGCTACGGTGAACTCACTGGGCGACTGGGCCGAAGAGGATAAAAGCTCCATCATATATATTTGTCAGGCAGTGGCCATGGATGGTGAGGTCATTCAAACAGGCTATGAGCCTCTTGGCGGACTTTTGGGGCTTGAGGTATTTAATGACAACCCTCCAGAGAAGATAGCCGAAGCGGCGGCTAAGAGGGCTGTCATGATGCTCTCAGCTCGTAAGGCTCCGGGCGGGAGGATGAGCGTTATACTTTCAAGCGAGGCCGGCGGGACAATGATACATGAGGCAGTGGGTCATGGACTTGAAGCTGACCTTGCCGGCGAGGGCTTAAGCGTTTATAAGGGCAAGCTCGGAGAGCAGGTGGCAAGTGAGTTGATAACCGTTATAGATGACGGCACGATTGATAATAAGCGCGGCTCCGGTTTCTTCGATAGTGAAGCAACCCATACACAGAAAACAGTTCTTGTCGAGAACGGCATCTTAAAGAGCTATATGTACGACAGGTTAAGCGCGATGAAGATGGGTGCGAAAAGTACGGGTAACGGCCGCCGTGAGAGCTATCAGCATAGGCCCATACCCAGGATGACGAATACAATGATAGCCCCCGGTAAGAGTGACCCAAAGGATGTTGTCTCTTCGATCGAGAATGGGCTTTATGTAAAGAAGATGGGCGGCGGTCAGGTTAATACCGTGAACGGTGATTTTGTCTTTGAGGTAACCGAAGGCTATATGGTAGAGAACGGCGAGATAGGCGAGCCGGTGCGCGGCGCGACCCTGACGGGTAACGGCCCCAAGGTCTTAAATGAGATCGATATGGTCGCAAGCGACCTTGGTTTTGGTATCGGCACATGCGGCAAGGACGGGCAGGGTGTACCCGTGGCGGACGCACAACCCACGCTTAGGATACCCGAGATAACCGTTGGTGGGGCCGTATAGAAATAGTTATATTACTTTTCTTATAACCTGATATTTGGTAAAATGATTTTTTAAAAGGATTACTTTACCAAACACCATGAGCTCAATTCTACTGGCGATAATAACATTCGTTGCTTATGTCCTGGCCTATAAGTTCTACTGTGGCCACTTAAGCAAAAAGATATTCAAGCTTGACCCTAAAAGGCCTACCCCTGCGCATGAGTTCCAAGATGGGGTGGACTTTGTCCCCACAAAACGTCACATTCTTTTTGGTCATCACTTTACAAGCATAGCAGGTGCGGGCCCGATAGTCGGTCCGGCCATTGCCGTTATATGGGGTTGGCTGCCCGCTTTCCTGTGGGTGATAATCGGTTCTATCTTTATGGGCGCTGTGCATGACTTAGGTGCCCTTGTCATAAGCGCGAGGAACAAGGGTCGGAGCATAGGTGATGTTACGAGTGAGCTCATAGGTCCGAGGGCGAGAAAGCTTTTTTTATTCCTTATATTCTTCGCTCTCTTGATCGTCATAGCCGTCTTTGCTCTTGTAATAGGGGTGCTTTTTATGAGCTACCCCGAAACCGTTTTGCCTGTCTGGATAGAGATGCCCATAGCCATAGCCCTGGGTTTTTATATCTATAAAAGAACCGGCAGCACACTTATCGCATCTATCTTAGCCCTTGCCGTGATGTACCTCTTTGTTTATATCGGTACCTTCGTGCCTGTGAAGATGCCTCCGTTCATAATGGATAGCGTTATTCTTTCATGGGTAGTGGTCTTGATGGTGTATGCTTATATCGCTTCCATCCTTCCCGTCTGGGTTCTGCTTCAGCCGAGGGACTACATAAACTCGCATCAGCTTTTTGTCGGGTTAGGGCTTCTTTATCTTGGTCTTTTTGTCGCAAGGCCCGAGATAGTAGCGCCTGCAGTGAATGCTAACCCCGAGGGAGCGCCCTCGATGCTGCCCTTTATCTTTATAACCATTGCCTGCGGTGCGATATCCGGTTTTCATTCTCTTGTAAGCTCCGGTACGACCGTAAAACAGCTTGATACAGAAAAGGACATACCATTTATCGGCTACGGCTCGATGCTTGGTGAGGGTGTGCTCAGCGTTATGGCCATACTTGCCTGTACCGCCGGTTTTGCCACGCTCGGCGAATGGGAGATGCATTACGCGAGCTGGAACAGCGCGGCAGGGCTTAGCGCAAAGATAGGCGCTTTTGTTGAGGGAGGTGCCACCTTCATGGGCTCAATAGGTTTCTCGCATGAGATAGCCGCCGCACTTGTAGCTGTACTTGTGATCAGTTTTTGCGCTACTACACTCGACACCGCAACAAGGCTTCAGCGCTACGTTGTGGCAGAGCTTGCCGATACATATAAGTTGAAACCATTAACAGGCCGCCACCCCGCGACCCTTATCGCCGTTGGCACCGCCTTTGCCCTCAGTATGATAAACGGCGGAAAGGGAGGGATGATCCTGTGGCCTCTTTTCGGTGCGGTTAATCAACTGCTCGCGGGACTTTCACTTCTTGCTATAACCATGTATCTGGTCAGGATAAGAAAGCCGGTTTACTATGCTTTTATACCTATGATATTTATGCTTGTTTTTTCTTCCTGGGCAATGCTTATTAACCTTAAGGGTTTTATTGAGGCAGGGAACTGGCTGCTTATAGTGTTCGGTTCCGGGATAATAGTTCTTGAGCTCTGGCTTGTTCTTGAAGCCCTCCTGGCGTTAAAGATCACAAGAAGAGAGGGAGCGGGGGGCGTTTCCGGTTATAATATGGAAGAAGTAGATTGAGCGTTGTTGCATGAATTCTAGTGTAATAAAAAACCCCCTGTCTTAAAAAGACAGGGGGTTTTTTTGTAGGAAGGAGTATCCCAAGCAGCTACTCTCAGGATACATCCACTGTTATCTTTTTGGGCTTCTGCGTCTCAGTTCTTGGAAGGTGAACTTCAAGGATGCCGTCCTTAAGCTCGGCCTTTACATTCTCCTCGTCTATATCGGCCGGGATGCTAATTGACCTGGCGAAGCTTTTATAGGAACGTTCTCTTCTTATATACTGGTCTTCTTTAATTTCCTTATCTTCCTTTATCTCGCCCTTGATGTGAAGGGTGTTATCGTGAACGCTTACATCAATATGTTGTTTCTCTACCCCCGGCACCTCAAGTTTTACCAGTACCTCGTCCTCTTTGTCTACGATATCAATGGGAGGGATTGATACGGCATCTTCACTTGAAAGCCTTCTCCACGGTGAGCCCAGCAGAGACCTTCTTGGTGTCGGGAAAAGCTCATCCCACATCCTCTCCATCTCGTCCCTCATTGTTTCCAGCTCTGAAAGTGGGTGCCATTTCTTAATAGCCATTTTTGCCTCCTTT
>DAOVXI010000148.1 GCA_030636245.1 Deltaproteobacteria bacterium | reverse complement strand
TTTAATATCTTACGGGTATAAAAGAGCCCAAAGCCTGAGCCGATACTGCTGAGTATTATGGCTGTCGTAAAACCAATGAGCGAGCCGAGCCACCACCCGACGCCGCCGCCGATGCTTATCCCGATAAGTACAATGATGCCGCGCATAACTCCTACCCCTCTCCCTTTAACTGTCCGCAGGCCGCTCCAACGTCCGCGCCGCGTGAGTCACGGCGTACGGCAACGAGCTTCTTGTCGAGCAGTATCTTCTGAAAAGTAAAGACCCTTCTCTCATCAGGACGCTTAAGCACTGAGCCGGGATAGGGATTGAATGGAATAAGGTTTATCTTTACCTTGATGCCGCCCAAGAGTTTCACGAGCCGCCTTGCGTCGTCAGGGGTGTCGTTCACATCTTTTATAAGCACATACTCGATGGTTATCGCCTCACGCTTTTTAAGAGGATAGGCCCTCAGGGCAGCGATAAGTTTATTGAGCGGGTACTTGTCGTTTATCGGCATGAGTCTTGAGCGCACCTCATCGGTCGTGGCGTTAAGCGAGACGGCAAGGCTTGCGCCTCCGTGATCCTCGCCGAACATTTTTATCTTAGGAACAATGCCTGAGGTTGAAACGGTAACCTTGCGGGGGCCTATGCCAAGCCCGTTGTCGTCGGTCAGGACGCCGAGGAAACGCATAACGTTGTTGTAGTTCAGGAACGGCTCGCCCATGCCCATCATAACTATGTTGGATATACGTTTATGACCTTCGATAAGACCATCTTCTATAAGATCGTTTGCGATGATGAACTGCCCCGCAAGCTCGGACAAGGTAAGGTTACGCCCGGCGCCCATAGTCCCTGTCATGCAGAACTCGCACTCGAGCGAACACCCGGCCTGAGATGAAAGGCAAAGCGTAAGACGTTTTTCATCGGGTATCAGAACGCACTCTATCCTTACATCATCCGGCAGACCGAGAAGGAGCTTCACTGTGCCGTCCTTCGAGGTAAGCTGCTTAAGGAGCTTTGGCGAACCGATAAAAAAGGAGTCCTCCTTCAGCCGCTCTCTGAGCGAAAGGCTAAGCTCCGTCATCTCGTCTATAGAAACGGCCCTACGTTTATATACCCATCCATAGAGCTGCTTTGCGCGGAAGGGTTTTTGACCGATAGAGGTGATGAGTTTTTGAAACTCCTCCAGGGTGTAGTTACGAAGATCTTTTTTGTTATTAATTTTCATAAGGGATATCTTAAAAAGAAAAGGCCCGCTCAAAGGCGGGTCTTAAAAAAGAAGTGCTACTGTTTTTCGACCTTTGCGATCAACCAATATACGACCCCGAGTACGGCAACCGCCGCTATGAGCGAGAGCTGTGCCTCTACCTTTTCACTCGAAAGAGAGGTTACGAGTATCTTTCGTATAACGGCGACAAGCGCGACGCTAATGAAAACATTTATGGCGAATTTAGACCCCTTAAGATGCTTTATCTATGTGTCGACAAGCTCTATGACGACCCATAGCATGAGGAGACTTCCAAGCGTGGTAAGGAGGCTTTCCTCAAGGTTCTCTCCGGTAAATATGTGGCTTACGTCATAACCAAAAAGCCCTACGGCCAAAACACCCAGAGCCACAAGACCGAGAACAAGGACGATATTCAAACCGTGAGAAAATCTTTTCGCAACGGTTATCATGAAACCCTCAAGTTTCTGACTTATGAATATCTTACGCTTTTCTTCCGCGATATATGAACTGGTCATGACATCAAGGTTGATCTCAAGCATCTTGTCGACTGAACGAGCTATGTAGCCGCGTTCTTTCTCATCCGTTATTTCCTTAGCGAGAACGCCATCAACATATCGCTTAACAAAGTACATCGCGGCATTAACATAGTGGGCATTCAAATTTATCTTAACATGCGCCATGCCGACCATCTCAAGCTCTTTAAAATAAGCGATGCTGTACTCACCGTTAAAGATATGCAGGAACCACTGACCTATGGCATCCTGGTGCTTGCTTATAACTTCATCGGTATCAAGAAAGTCGGATGCGTTATCAAAGTTCTTAACATACTCGTAGAACTCCTCAACGAACTCGCCCCTTCTCTTGTCCATGACCTCTCGAAGTGAAACGAGGTTCTTCACGTCGTCAGAGGTAAAGTTATAATGAGCTTTTATTTTATCGATACTTTCCATAACACAATGCCTTTACAAAAAATATACTTAATATGTTTCCAGCGCGCTGAAAAAGTACTTGGTCTCAAAATCCGCTGTTTCAGGGGCATCCGAGCCGTGAACTATATTGCTTTCTATTGAATCCGCAAAATCTTTTCTTATGGTGCCCTCGTCTGCATCCGCAGGGTTTGTTGCACCCATAAGCTCGCGGTTCTTAAGTATCGCACCCTCGCCCTCAAGTATCATAAGAACAACAGGACCTGATATCATAAACTCGATAAGGCTGCCGAAGAACGGTCTTTCCTTATGAACGGCATAAAATCCCTCGGCCTCACGCTGTGAAAGATGTTTCATCTTTGATGCAACGACCTTTAGGCCGGCCTTTTCAAATCTGCTGACCACTTCACCTATGATATTTTTTTTGACACCGTCCGGTTTGATTATTGATAATGTTCTTTCCATCTAAATAGCTCTCCTTTTATTGTGTTTTAATATCAGACTTATCTGGCCGATTATAAAACAATACGGGGGTCAATGCAACCCCCGTATTGTCTAAAGTACTATTTTTAAAATGTTTTTTGCACCGCAACCTGCGGCGCCGGTTAGATCCCTCACGTACCGCCAAAGCCGCTGGTGACCTTTGCCCCGTCATCGGTAACTTCAACAATAACAGGCACTTGCCTGTCTCCGCTGAATTTGACCATATTTTCTATGGCCTCCGGGTGTTCCTTGACGTTTATGTACTCCACCTCATAACCTTTTTTTGCGTAATCCTCACGGGCCGCAGTTGTATAAGGTCACGTATCTTTGCCAAATATAAGGACTTTTTCGATCATCTGTAAACCTCCGAAATTAGTTATTTTATAGAATATGCCACATATTTTATTAATTTTCAAGAGCTTCATAAGTTCTTGTTTATTGCGTTTCTATCTGCTATGATACCAACCGGAGTAAACATTATACCTATGAATAAAAACCTTACATATTTGTTACTCATAACAGCCCTCTCGGTTATTTTTTCTCTTACTTTCTGTGGAGTTACGGCCACGGCCGGAACCCTTGACGACTTCGAGGGCGTAAGCCAGAACGAGGAAAAAGAAGAAAAAGAGAAAAAGAAGAAACAAGAGAAACAAGAGAAAAAGAAGAAAGACAAATCCGAGAAGGAACACTGGGACAACCGTAAGGACAAGGACAGAGAAGGCGAAACAAAGGAAGAAAAGCAAAGATATAAGGAAGAACGCAAGGAAGAGCACAGAGATTACCAGAAAGATAAAAAAGAAGAAAAGCAGGATAAAAGAAGAGATAAAGGCGAAAAGAAGGACAAAGTAGAAAAGAAAAAGAAAAAACACGAAGACCAGGGCCTGCACCGTGGACAGTACAAAGGTTCCCGCGCGGCCGGTCATGTCTTCTACCGCATCTTCTTGAACTTCAGCGGCGAGGTACTTTTCTGGGGCGGCCAATCCAGCATGTGGCGCGTCCATGGCGGCGGCCCAACATACATTGAGCCGAGAACTAAGGGCGAGCCGCTCATCCCCCACCTTCGCGTTGATGTAAATTACATGTGGGCACAGTCGGACGTTACCGCATGGGACTACCGCGGCGAGCTCGGCTACGGCGCATTCGGAGTACAGTTCAGACAAACAGACTTCACGGAGGAAGTGCCGGCCGACAAGATGACGACACGCTACCTTCACTTCCTCTATCGCATGTCCAGCAACAAAACATGGGAAACAAAGATCGGTCTCGGTGCCTTCGCCCTTGACGGCAACGGATACAGCTCGGGCTTCTCCTTCACCCTGCCCATCTCCATATACCCGCACAAGAACTTCGGCATAGAGTTCAAGCCAGCGTGGAGCTTCCTCGAATCAGGCACCCTTGACCAACAGGTCATCGAAGACTACGACCTCTCCCTTTGTTTCAGCAAGAGCCATCTCATGGCATGCGGCGGATACCGCTCCCTAAGCTCCGCCACCGGAAACATATACGGACCTTACCTCGGAATAAATCTCGTCTGGTAAATTAAAAAACATATCACCACCAAACTACAATATCTTAAGCGCGTTCCATACGGAGCGCGCTTTTTTATGCTTATTTAACTAAGTGTTTGCTAAGACATTTTGCATTTGATATATTCTTTTAAGGTTCTTTATCTAATTTAGAAAGGTGAATTGCGCGTGGGCGTTTGTTGTAAAGCAGAAGAATATGGGAATTGGTGTAATAACCTTGATGAGAATCATGTTGACTTACATGGCAGTCATTACTGCGTCTTTCACGCACCGGTAGACGAGAAGTTTATTAGC
>DAOVXI010000060.1 GCA_030636245.1 Deltaproteobacteria bacterium | reverse complement strand
ACACAGGGATATATATAGAATGAGGAGGGTATCAATGCCTGAGCGACCTTTAGACCCCGAAGAGCAAGACCCTAACTGTTATGACTTTGGTATTTGGTGGGATGAAAACCTTGTCAGTAATACCGAGGCGTTCTTAGAAGACTCAGATAATCGTTTATTCATAGACGAGCTTATTCAGAATACGGATCAGTTTGAAAAATATCTTAGGCGTAAGTTTGAGGAATACAAGACAGAGCACTTGTAGTTGCCAGCCCGCCTTGGCTGGCGTTCGTAGGATGCCGGATACCGTCGCCACCGTGACGGGAAAAGGTTAGCTCGTTGGAGAGACCGACCCTTCCGGCGTCCTGAATTTAACAGGGGAGAAAGAGAATGAGAGACGGAACTATGCAAATTTATATAGAAGATGGTCATATTTTCTTTGTAGGAACTGGCAGGCCAGTTAAGATTGTCAGACCAATAAATGAGATAACAAAGGACGCTCCGATAGAACTTGAGCCAAGCAGAGATATTAATTTCAAAGTAAATGAGAAGCCAATGATAATCTGCACAGTCTGTAAGAAAGAGATAGAGTCATATAAAGGGCATCATTGCGTTGCGGAGGGCGACCATGGATAATCTATTACACCTGACCGTTACGCGCTGTCAGCTTTGCGGAATTGAGATCAAGGGCGATCCTGGTAGGACTATTTGCAATGGTTGTGTTTGCGCCGCTATAAAAGAGTCACGCTTTCGTACCAGAGAAGAATCGAGGGCAAGAGTATGTGCGGCTATAGAAAAGAGGGAAAAGAGGGAATTGGCAGAGGTAATTAGTATAAACCGTTAAAAGGAGAGAATAGATGGATAACAAATTAAACAAGGTATTGCCGGTTAAGTTAACACAGGAAGAAGTTTTGCATTACAGCAAGGAGCTTGCAAAGGAAACGCAAGACCTAGAAGAAATCGAGAAGCGTAAAAAAGATGTTATGGCAGATTTTGGAAGTCAGATTCTCAAACACAAATCAGAGGTAGGTGTCTTATCTCGCAAGATCAGTACCGGCGAAGAGTACAGAGATATCGAGTGCGAATGGAACTTTGATTGGAAAGACGGCCGTAAAAGGCTTTATCGTACCGACACAGGAGAGCTTTTACAGACCGACAAGATAAGCGATTATGAGAGGCAGCAAAAGTTGGATTTAGACGAAGCGGGGTAGTAGATGGACTTGCAGAAGAAAAAGACATTCAGGTGTAAAAAGTATCTGGCCTTTGTAGCTTCTTTGCCATGCTGTACGCCGAGTAATTTATGCACTCCACAAGAAACGGTGACTTATCATCATACTTCTACGGGTGGCACGGGCTTAAAGGGGCCCGATAATGAAACTATACCTCTTTGCTACTTTCACCACATAGAAGTTTTGCATCGTCAAGGACAGGGGAATTTTGAATTACTATATCTTGTCAAGATTGATGATCTAGTTAAAGAGACACAAGAGCAGTGGAAAGAAGCGGGCAATAAGGCCGAGTGGTTGTAAAAGGAGTGAGTTAAAGAAATGCTGGCAGAAATTTTACATCTAGTAGCGGGTTACGAAAAGAGAGACGGTGTGTTTTATCCGCGCCCTTCGCTTGCCGGTCCTGATCGCTGTTTAAGGCAGTCGGCTTATTGGGCTTCGGGTGCGCCCAAAGATAAGGCAATGGGAGATAGAATAATACATATATTCTCTGACGGCATCTGGCACGAAGAGCTTACAAATGATTGGATACGGAAATCAGCCTTTGATTTGCACAGTGAGCAGATGGCGATTTACATAGAAGACGCTTTGCCTTGGATGTCTTGGGGTTTTTGGGATTGCAGGATTTGTAAGAAGAAGATATCCAACAGGGCGTGGCACGGCCATATAGACGGCATTGTTACTGATTTGCTTGGAGTGGATTGTCTTTACGAGCACAAGGGAATAAACCACTTTACCTTTCAGAGATATTCAAAAGACACTTACCCTCTGGACTACTTTACGCAGTGCGCGCTTTATCTAAGGGGATTAAGGCAGGACAACCCCGATTTAACTAAAGCCGTCCTACTTATCAAGAACAAGAATACCTCGGCCTTCCTTGAATACCTACTTCAATATGATGCCGAGACGGATACGCTGCGCTTGCTTCAAATGTCTTTCTCCGAGTACGGAGAGATAAGGGATTTTGACCCGCCTATAGAGTTTCCCGAGATAACCCATACCGCAGAGGATCGCTTTAGACAAGTTGCCGAGCACGTCAAGGCAAAGACCTTGCCGGAGCGCCCCCATGAGTACGGTACAGACTTTCCTTGTGGATATTGCCAGTGGGAAGATACCTGCTGGACAAGCTACATAGAAGAAGTAGGCGCTTTTAGCGGTAACGAGGCCGACCTTACCGATATAGAAGATACTGCGCGGTTTTATAACGAGCTCGGCGCGCAGATAAACGATATGGACAAGCAGAAGAAAGAGATCAGGTCTGCTTTGATAAAGGAGCTTGCCAAGAGAGAAGTAAGCAAGGGCAAGGCAGGGGAATATATGGTCAAGCTCGCTTTTCAAAAAAAGAAGAGCTACACGGTTAAGGCTAGTACCTCTCAGGTATTGAGGGTAAATAGGATTATGAAAAAGGAGGCAAAATAAAATGTCATTTAATAAAAGGATTGCAACGATAAAGGGCTTATCTCAGGAGCGTAGGATACCGCGATTAGGCAAGATACGTCTCGGCTTTAAGATAAATAAGGGCAACGGTTCTTATCCGGCAGAGCTACCTTTCTTTTTACTGCCGAAAGAAGTGGCAAAAAAGTATGGGGGTAACGTAACGGTCGCTCGCGCAAAAGATATGGGCGTTACTCGTCAAGATGTTCTGGATTTTATCGCCGATAATACTTTTAGGCTGGCCGAAGAGCTGCCGATAATGTTGCCTGTTAATGAGATTGAGGCTGTTTTCCCGCAGGCCTATAAGTGGTGGGGTCAGTCAAGAGGAGTAAAGTGTACCGGAAACGGTGATAGAGCTCTTCTTTATAACGAAGAGACAAAGGCAATGGACGAAATAACTTGCCCCTGTGAAAAACTTAAGTCGAGTGACAATCCAAGGGGCGTTTGTACTCAACAGGCTAATCTTATGTGTCTTATACCGGATGTATCTGTCGGCGGGGTATATCAAATCGATATCGGCTCTATCAATTCAATTATAGATATCAACTCAGGGATTGATTACGCCGAGCGCATTATTGGGCGCTTTGCCATGGTTCCGTTAAAGCTCCGGCGTATACCTACAGAGACCCACCATGACGGAAAAAAGCAGGTTCACTATACCATGCAACTTATTTTGGATGTATCTGTTTCCAATGTAGAGGCGTTGAGGGCAAATAACAAAAGGATACTTACTCACACGCAAGCGCATATAGCCTTGCCGGAGCCGGAAGGGAATAACCCTGTCTTTGACTCGGAAGAGGACGGCGCGGCAGTGGTAGACCAAGATACTGACAATGGTATTAATGACCTCGAAGAAGAGTGGAGAGAGCCTGAGCCTGATGCTAAGGATGATGTACCTCAAACAACAGTGCAAGACTTTGAATTTCCATCTGACGATGCTCCCGAAGACAAGTCGAAAGAAGAGGGTGACGTCACTATAGGCTTTAAGGAGTTTATGGCCAAGATACTCGCGGTCAACAACCTACCTCATCTTGAAAACACTTGGAATAAGTACAAACATCTAGTGCCTACCTTTAGTGATGAAGGGCAAAAGATGATTACAAAAGCAGGGAATAAAAGAAAAGAGAGGCTTACGATGGGGTGTACTACTGATGCTCTTGCCTGTGAGCATTCGGTATGGTTAAAGGATAAGACGGCAGGATGTGAGGTTACGGGCTCGGGGTGTCCCTACAATACAAAGAAGGCGGAGGCGTAATAAAATATGCTCAGAAAGCGCAACCATCATGCAGACCTTAAAACGTCTTGGCGGCTCCAGAAGGTCAAGTCTATTCTGGACTATGGTGGTTGGTATAGTGCTATAGACATTGAAGATGAATTTAAGGCCATAGGGCGTAGGATTGCAGCCGTAGGGTCAGCCATGTCGGAGCTAAGTCTAACGATTTGAAGATAGAGACAAAATATATTAATGGGGTTTGGAAGTACAGGCTTACTGGGTCGTCCAATGGAAGGACAGGAGCCTTTGACGCTTCTAATGCAGGTTCGAGCCCTGCCCCGGTAGCCACGGACGAGCACGGGCAGGTGGACTTCTTACAAACAGGTATGCACGGACAAGCGAGGGTGAAATGAAATTAGACATACGAGGAGATGGTAGACATGGTTGGAGCGGGCACGGTGATTACGAATTAGGCATAGACTCTGCATTAAAAGATTGTCCTTTTTGTGGCGAAGCTCCTAAGAATGTAAGTAACACCCATACACCAAGTTATTCAGTTGAATGTGGATGTAGCGCAGAGATTCATGGTCAAGTAGGCGATTGGGATAATCTAAAGAGTAAAGAAGGGGCTATAGAAGAGCATAAGAAAGCCTTTCAGAGTGCGATAGATGCTTGGAATAGGCGAGCTTAAACGAGGGTACGGTAAGTACACACTTGAAATAGGAGAAGACGATGAAAATAATTAAGTTGCAAGCAGAAAATTATAAAGTATTAAAGGCAGTAACCATTACGCCAGAAGGCAACACCGTCATAATCAGTGGTAAGAACGGACAAGGTAAGACTTCAACGCTCGATACTATATGGGCGGCGCTATCAGGGGGTGAAGCTGGCAAGAAAAACAAGAAGCCTATACGCGAGGGCGAAGATCACGCCATGATTACGCTTGACCTGGGCGACTTGATTGTTACGCGCAAGTGGACTTCTAACGAAAAGAGTTATTTGACTGTAGAGAATAAAGAGGGTGCAAACTTCAAAAGTCCTCAGTCTATACTCGACAATCTGGTAGGCCGGCTAACCTTTGACCCGCTAGAGTTTGCAAATCTTAAGAATAAAGAGCAGGTTGACGCCCTGCTTGAGACAATAGATTTAGATATAGACCTCGATACAGTTGGCAGCGCGCGGGCTGACTTCTTTACAGAGCGCACCGATGTAAAACGCGAAGTCAAAAGGCTCGATAGCGCGCTTTCCATGATGGCGGTTCCCGAAGAAGGTATGCCTATCAAAGAGGTAAGTGCAACGGATATTCTCAACGAAATCGAAGAGGCAAGCTCCGTAAAAAGAATGTTGCATTGTGCCAAAGATGAATTAATGCAAGAACAGAACAGCTTATCTGCTGCCCAAGAAGAATTAATGGAAAAAGTGGCAAGCATTGAGCAGTTAAAAATAGAAATAAGCAATCGTATAAATACGATTGCTACTTCAGAAGAGGTAATAGAATCTATCAAAGTCCCTGATATTGAGGTACTTGAAACAAAACTTAAGACGGTCGAGGAAACCAATAAGGCAATCCGTAACGCCGGCGAATACAACCGGATACAGAAGCAATATAATGACCAGACAGGCAAGCACATAGCGCTTACCATGAAGATAGAAGAGCTTGATAAGAAAAAGGCCGATGCTATCAAGGCCGCTAAAATGCCCGTTGACGGCCTCAGCTTTGACGAGGACGGGCTTACGCTTAAAGGCGTACCTTTCGCACAGGTAAGTTCGGCAGAACAACTGAGGGTGTCTGTAGCGATGGCTATGGCGATAAATCCAAAGCTTCGCGTATTAAGGATTACAGACGGGAGCTTGCTTGACAGCGATAGCATGAAGATCATAGAGCAGATGGCTACTGACAATGACTTTCAGATATGGATAGAGGTAGTTGACGATACTGGCAAGGTGGGTATCTATATCGAGGATGGAGAGATAGCTAACGGTATAGAACAGAAGGTGCCGGCTTGAGCGGAGATACCAACATAGAGTGGGCGGATAAGGTCTGGAATCCCGTGACCGGCTGTACCAAGATCGGGGATGGTTGCCTGAACTGCTATGCAGAGCGCATGAGTAAGCGGCTTGTTGGGCGCTGCGGATATCCTGCGGACGATCCCTTCAAGGTAACGCTTCACCCCAAACGCCTTGACGAGCCTCTCAGGTGGAAGAAGCCGCAGAGGATATTTGTTTGCTCGATGAGCGACCTTTTCCATGAGGACGTGCCGGATGAGTTCATAGCTGCTGCTTTTAATAAGATGAGATTGGCAAAGAATCATATATTTCTTATTTTAACCAAGCGTCCCGAACGCATGAAAAAGTGGCTTAATAGGGTTGATGAATGGGGAGGGTGGCACACACATGACGGCAGACCTCCTTTAGGGACTGTATCTGGACATTGTGAAGCGACAGGTATTGTTGTCGGTGGTAAGACATGGCCTCTTTCTAACGTCCATCTCGGCGTCTCAGTCGAAGACCAGAAGACCGCAGACGAGCGCATACCTCTTTTGCTCCAGACCCCGGCGTCGAAGAGGTTCGTCAGTTATGAGCCTGCGCTTGGGCCGGTGGATTTTACGAAGTTAATTTATAGATATAAGGGGTTAACGTGCCGAGTCAATGCCTTGCACGCCGAGGTGATTTGCCTTAATACGTGCTCCACAATGGACAGCCCTGCGGCTAAAAGGTCACTCGACCAGATAATCATGGGTGGCGAGAGCGGCCCGAGGGCAAGACCCTTGCACCCTGATTGGGCGCGGTCGGTAAGAGACCAGTGTAAGGACGCAGGCGTGCCCTTCTTCTTTAAGCAGTGGGGGGAGTGGCAGCCGAAACGAGAAAGTAATGTTCGTTATAAAGAATATGCAGGACAGCTTATAGCTAGTACGATTATAAGTTCGACAGATAAAAAGAGAGTAGGGAAGGTGTCATATATAGCTTATCCCCCTGTGATAACCGAAGATAGAAAGGTCGGGCCATTTGAAAGGATGCGTCGCGTCGGCAAGAAGGCTGCCGGAGCTCGGCTTGACGATAAAGAGCATAGGGAGATCTTGGGATGAGTAGAGAGAATAAGTTTAAAGTTTACTGTGAATATGAGATAGGCGGCAAGATACATAAAGAGATGTGTGGCCCGGAGAATTGGTTTTTATTATCTCAAACAGGGCGACTAATGACACATGAACCCACGGGCGAATTCGATCCAAACGCAGAATCTAAATATATAAAGCTCATCCCGTTATTCTTCACCGGCCGACTCGATAAGCATGAAAAAGAGATTTTCGAGGGAGATGTGTTTGAGGTAACAGACGGCGATGAATGGGTAGTAGGCCAACAGATAGCAAAGATGGATGAAGAGACTCTATTGGCGCATTCTGACACTATTGGAGAAATCATCGGCAACATATACGAAAACCCCGAATTACTGGAGCAACCTTGAGAGACCTTGAACATCAAGACCAGAAGGCTTTAATGCGGTGGGTGGCTTGGAATCTTAAAAGCTATCCCGAGCTCGCCCTGTTATATGCGATACCGAACGGCGGGCAGAGAAACCGTATAGTAGCGGCAAAGCTCAAGGCAGAGGGAGTCAAGGCCGGTGTACCAGATTTGAATCTGGCGGTCGCTAGAGGCGGCTACCACGGGCTTTATATCGAGATGAAGGTAAAGCCTAACAAGCCGACCAAGAAGCAACTGGAGTGGCACGAGATGCTCAGAGAGCAAGGTTATAGAGTAGAGGTCTGCTACGGTTGGGAAGAAGGCGTGGCGGTCTTAAAGGGGTATTTGAAGTGATTCAGTTTTACAGTAAGGATTACACTATGGAGTCTGTAGCAGATATTATGCTTATTAAAGCTAAGTATAGTTTGCCATATAACGGGATACCTGAGTCGCGCAATGGGGCAGACATGATGAATAATTGTCGTGGCTTTTATATGCCATTAGGTGTCATGCTTATCTTTACGCGCGATGAGGGTATGCACGATGCGGGGTGGTGGAAAAATCCCGATTACGCAAGATGCTACCATTTAAGTATCAGCTTTAAAGATCCTGCAACGGGGGTACCTATACCTTTCAATAAGAAGGTCGCGGACTTATGGGTAAAGGCTTTCTTTGCCGAAAATATAAAGCTTATTTGGTGTGAGTCTCCTTTCTCAGAAGAGGGTAAAAAACTAGGCGTATGGCATTATCGTCTTTTTATGTCACTAGGGTGGGTTGCTCCGATACTGCCAAGAAAAGAGGTTTACTCTCGTGACTTTATCCCAAAGCATTGGAAGACATGGTCAGAGGTACAATCAAATATAAAGGATTTGAATTTTGGAGAACCTATACCGAAGGTACCAGTATGAGCAAGCCCCTTCACCTCATAGGCGCAATCGTAAAGCTCAAAGGGGAGTTCTTTCGTATTAGGGACATAGAGAAGACGGGTGAATCCTACAAGTATTATGTGCAACTGGCTACGGCAAAGGGTAAGGAAGACGAGAGAGGCAATCAGAACTTTGGGTTATTTAGTGAAAAAGAGTTAAGGGAGATGAAAGGGTGAATTACCTCGATCTTTTTTCAGGCGGCGGTGGTTTTCATCAAGGACTCGTCCAAGCCGGTTTTAAATTCGATTGGTGCGGTCATAGCGAAGTAGATAAATATGCAGAGCAAGTCTACCACAAACATTTTCCAGAATCGAGGTGCTTAGGAGATGTCAGAACAATTAACCCTGATGAACTGCCAAAAATCAACCTCATCACATTCGGATTTCCTTGCCAAGATTTGTCAGTGGCTGGAAAACAACGAGGACTTCATGCGTCACGAAGTGGCCTCTTTTT